>JAZSJQ010000013.1:0-11474 GCA_045534445.1 Acutalibacteraceae bacterium | reverse complement strand
GCTACGATCCGTCTTGATTATCAATCGACCGTCCTCAAAATTTAACGCGCGAACCGATGCCCCCTTACGACCGCAGGGGAGTGAGAAAATAAATATTCTCGATATCATCCTCCCGAAAAATATAAAGCAAAACACCCTGTTCTTCCGAACAGGGTGTATCATTTCTCAGTAACTTGCTTAGATAGCACGGGTTACCTTACCGGAACGCAGGCAGCGAGTGCAAGCATGTACTCTTTTAGGAGAACCGGCTACGATAGCCTTAACACGCTTTACGTTGGGCTTCCAGGTTCTGTTGGAACGTCTGTGAGAGTGAGACTGTCTGATGCCGAAAGAAACTTCCTTACCGCAGAAATCACATTTTGCCATGGATCTGCACCTCCTTTGAGTAAAAAACTAAGCAACGAAGTTATTTTAGCAGAACAAGTTAAAATATGCAATAGTTTTTTGAGAAATTTAGAAAGTAAATTATCATATAGTTTTTGGCACTTCGCACAAGTCGGAAATCGGGCACTCTGCGCACTTGGGATTTCGTGCGGTGCAGATGTCCCTGCCGAAGAGAACAAAGCGGTGGCAGAGGTCGTTTGATTCCTGGGGGTCACAGATAGCCTTAAGCTGTAATTCCACCTTGTGAGGATCCTTTGAATCGCACAGCCCGAGGCGGTTTGAAATGCGTATGCAGTGGGTGTCGGCAACCACTGCGGGCTTGCCGTAAACGTCACCCATCATAAGATTTGCAGTCTTTCTGCCGATTCCCGGGAGCTTCAAAAGCCCCTCAAGGGTGTCGGGCATAACGCCGCCTAAATCATAGCGAAGCATTTTTGAAAGGGCGGAAATATCTCTTGCCTTTGTCTTGTAAAGACCGCAGGACTTTATTATTTCTTCGATTTCTTCGACACTTGCCTCGCTCAGAGCCTCAAGGGTCGGGAATCGTGAAAACAGCACAGGGGTGACAAGGTTTACCCTTGCATCGGTGCACTGAGCCGCAAGGCGCGTGGCAATAAGCAGGTGCAGAGGCTCGGTGTAATTAAGGGAGCACACAGCCTCAGGGTACAGCTTTTTCAGTTCTTCGACCACAGAGGCACAGCGTTTAATCTTCATTTCATTTATGTTATTCATATAAAAACTCCTTTACTGACAATAAAATTATACACCGGGGAGAACAAATTCGCAACTGTTACATTATCATTGAAAAATCAGGCATAATATAGTATAATGCACAAAGCGAGCAAACCAGACTTTTCCTTCCCTAAGGAGAATGCATAATGAAAAAGCAAAAAAGATTCATAAGAGGTGCAGGCATATTAATGCCCATATCCTCTCTGCCTTCCCGATACGGTATAGGCACCCTCGGCAAGGAGGCATACCGCTTTGCGGATTTTCTTGCCGCCTCGGGTCAGAAATACTGGCAGGTGCTTCCCGTAGGTCCTACAAGCTACGGCGATTCTCCTTATCAGTCATTTTCCGCCTTTGCAGGAAACCCTTATTTCATCGATCTTGAGACCCTTATGGAAGAAGGTCTCATAACAAAAGCCGATGCCGAAAATGAAGACTGGGGCAGTGATGAAAAAAAGGTAGATTACGCAAAAATCTACGCCTCACGCTTCAAGGTGCTGAAAAAAGCTTATAAGAATCAGGATAAGAACGCCGAGGATTTCCTTTCCTTCAAGGAGGAAAATAAGGACGCCCTCGAAGACTACTGCTTCTACATGGCGCTTAAATTCGAGTTTGACAATAAGTCATGGCACGAATGGGATGAGCCTGTGAGAATGAGAGAAGAATCGGTAATGGCAGAATATAAAAGATCCCTTGCCGATGAAATTGACTTCTGGTGGTTCTTGCAGTTCAAGTTCTATGAGCAGTGGAATAAGCTGAGAAATTATGTAAACAATATCGGAGTGCAGATAATAGGCGATATTCCAATTTATGTTGCAATGGACAGCGCCGACACATGGGCAAATCCCGAACAGTTCCTGCTTGACTACAGAAAGCGTCCCACCGCCGTTGCAGGAGTACCTCCCGATTATTTCTCCGCCACAGGTCAGCTCTGGGGAAATCCCCTCTATAACTGGGAATACATGAAAGAGGACGGCTATTCCTGGTGGAGAAAGAGAATGACCTTCTCCGCAAAGCTTTACGATATAATCCGTATCGACCACTTTATAGGCATCGTCCGATACTATTCTATCCCTGCTGACAGCGAGACCGCCATGAACGGCGAATATAAGGAAGGCCCCGGTATACATCTTATCGAAGCTATAAATGAGTCTATCGGTAATTCCAAGATAATAGCAGAAGATCTGGGTGTTGCATTAAAGCCTGTTCAGCAGCTTCTTAAAAAAATAGGCTACCCGGGTATGAAGGTGCTTGTATTCGGCTTTGATTCCGATGCAAAGAATACATTCCTTCCTCACCATTATGAGTCAAACTGCGTCTGCTACGGCGGCACCCATGATAATGATACGCTTGTCGGCTATTTTGCAAAGCAGAAGCCGCGTCAGCTCCGCTTTATTAAGAATTACCTCAATGTAAAGCGTACCTGCGATATGCCCAAGGCGGCGATAAAGCTTGGCTACGCAAGTGTTGCAGATACTGTCATTTTCCAGATGCAGGACTATCTGGAGCTTGATAACGAGGCTCGCATAAATTGCCCTTCGACCCTCGGCGGCAACTGGGAATGGCGAGCAGAGAGCGGCTATCTTACAGATGCTCTTGCAAACAGAATAAAAGAACTTACTGTCACATACGACAGATAATTTTGGAGTGATACAATGAACGCAAATTACAAGAATGACATTGAAAAAATACTTGAGCTGAGCGGCAAGAGCATAGCAAACGCAAGTGTAAAAGAGCTTTACGAGGCTGTTTCCCGTGCCGCCTGCGCCTATGCTTACAAAAACAGCGACAAAGAGGAAAAGCCCAAGAGAGCCTCCTATCTTTCAGCAGAATTCCTTGTAGGAAGACTTATCTACAGCAACCTTATGAACCTCGGACTTCTTGACGATACCAAGGCCATCCTTGAATCAGAAGGAAGAGACATAGGCATGTTTGAAGAGATTGAAGACGATGCACTGGGCAACGGCGGTCTCGGCAGACTTGCAGCCTGCTTCCTTGATTCTGCCGCAACCCATGATATTCCCCTTGACGGCTACGGAATCCGCTACCGTTACGGTCTTTTCAAGCAGAGGATCGAAAACGGCTTCCAGAAGGAATATGCAGACGATTGGCTTTCCTGCGGTGATCCTTGGTCTGTCCGCAGAGAGGACGAAAAAATCCTCATAAACTACGCCGACCAGAAGGTTTGGGCAGTGCCTTACGATATGCCCGTTATCGGCTACGGCGGAAAGACCGTCAATACCCTTCGCCTCTGGCAGAGCGAGCCTGTATGCAATTTCGATTTTGACAAGTTCAACAGAAACCTCCGTGAAGAATCCGTTGCCGAAAGAACAAAGGCTGAGCAGATTTCCGATACTCTTTACCCCAACGACGAGACCGAAGAAGGCAAGCGCCTTAGACTCAAGCAGCAGTACTTCTTCTCTGCCGCATCTGTCCGTGATATGGTCAGAAAGTACGAGGCAAAATTCGGCTCTGAATGGGGCAAATTCCCCGAAACCTACGCGATCCAGCTCAACGATACCCACCCCGTTGTTGCTATCCCTGAGCTTATGAGGATACTCGTTGACGAAAAGGGACTTGACTTTGAGAGTGCATTCGCAATCGCTCAGAAGACCTTTGCATATACAAACCACACAGTTATGGCTGAAGCTCTCGAAAAGTGGAGCACAAAGCTTTTCTTCAGCGTAGTTCCCGAGGTCTACGATTTTGTCGTAATGATCGACAGACGCATGCGCGACGAATTTATGAAGAAGGGCATAAAGGGCAAGGACGCTGAGATCTACCACATCATCACAGGCGGCGTTATCCACATGGCACGCCTTGCTATCTATGCAGGACACTCCATAAACGGCGTTGCATGGCTTCATACCGAGATACTCAAGGACGATGCTCTCAAAGAGTGGTACGCAGTATATCCCGAGCGCTTCAACAATAAGACCAATGGTATCACACAGAGAAGATGGCTGGCACTTGCCAACCCCCAGCTTTCAAAGTTCATTAAAGACCGCATCGGTGACGGCTTTATTAAGAACCTCGACGAGCTTAAAAAGCTTGAAGCTTACCTTGATGACGACAAGGCGATCGAAGAGTTCATGCAGATAAAGAAGGCGAAGAAGGAAGAACTTTCTGCATTTGTCAAGGCTCACGACGGAAAGATACTTGATTCTGCATTTATCTTTGACATTCAGATAAAGCGCCTCCACGAATATAAGCGCCAGTTCATGAACGCTCTCTCGATTCTTTATATCTATTACGCCATCAAGGACGGCAGAGTAAAGAACATGAACCCCACCGCATTTATCTTCGGCGCAAAGGCGGCTCCCGGCTATTACCGCGCAAAGGGCATTATCAAGCTTATCAACGAGATAGGAAACCTTGTAAACTCCGACCCCGATGTAAATGACAAGATGCAGGTCATCTTTGTTGAAAACTACAACGTGACCTACGCAGAAAAGCTCACTCCTGCCGCAGATATCTCCGAGCAGATTTCCACCGCAGGCACCGAGGCATCAGGCACAGGCAACATGAAGTTCATGCTCAACGGCGCTGTTACCCTCGGCACTTACGACGGCGCAAACGTTGAGATCGTCCGCGAAGCAGGGGAAGAGAACAACTATATCTTCGGCGCAAGAGTTGAGGATATCAAGGCTATAGAAAACACCTATGACCCCATGAAGATATACAATGAGGACGCAAATATCAAGAAGGTCATGGATTCTCTTATTGACGGCACTCTTGACGACAACGGCACAGGAATGTTCCGTGAGCTTTACAACGCTATCCTCAAGGGTGCACACTGGCATAAGCCCGACCATTATTATATTCTCCTCGACCTTGTTCCCTACTGCGAGAGAAAGCTTCAGGCTATTGCTGACTATTCCGACAGTAAAGCATTTGCAAGAAAGTGCCTTGCAAATGTAGCCAACGCAGGCGCATTCTCAAGCGACAGAACCATTATCGAATACGCTCGCGAAATCTGGAACGTATAAATAAACCCAAATAAAAACGGGAGGGCATCAGCACCCTCCCGTTTTTTACACGACGGGGCTAAAATCCCCGCGTAGGGGCGGCTATCAGCCGCCCGTCTGTATCTTGAATTTACCGCACGGCATTTTGCTTCCCCTTGCTTTTGCTGTACTGCTCTGCTATAATAAAGCATGAAAAGAAACAAGGAGGAACATATTATGAAAAAAATTATTGCAATCATTATGGCAGTCATTATGCTTCTTTCCCTCTGCGCCTGCGGCAAGGATACAGAAAACGATGCAATTGACAGCATCGGCGGTGCCGACGGACCGACAGTTATTGTTGTTGGGGAACCCTCCGATGATACAGAGCCCTCGGATGACGCAGAGCCCTCGGATGATGCAGAGCCCTCAGTGCTTCCCGAAAAAATAGAATGGGAAGAAACCTTTGTCGGCGGAGATTACGGAGGCTTTTACAGAATCTTTACTGCCTATGCCGAGGACGGAAGCACCATGTGGACATACAAAACAGGCACCAGCATGGCGGCACAGCTTGAAACCCTTGAGTACATAGGAATGTATGATGGACTCGTATACATAAATGAGCAGTCACTTTATGATGAAGAGCTTAATGCAGAGGGAATGGTAGAAGTCTACGGACGTCTGCGCGCCCTTGACGCAAGAACAGGTGAAGTTGTATGGGACAATACCGATTATGACGGCGGCTCTTCTTCGTGGGATTTTGATGAGGAAGGCAACCTCTACATCGGCGGCTATATGGGACCCGACTGCATGAAGATTGGCACAGTGGGCGAAACTATATGGAAAGTTTCTTCTGCCGACAGTGATGCTTACTGGATGTACAGCCTTGAATACAAGGACGGAGAAATTGCCCTTTCCTATGAGATGAACGACTTTGGTGAGGAAGAGACCGTTATTATTTCCGCTGAAAACGGAGATAGACTCAGATGATGGAGAAAATAACCCTCTGCGGTGATAACTGCCTTGAATGTCCACGATACAGGGCAAAAACCCCCGAAGAGCTGAGTGCGGTTGCCGAGCTTTGGTACAGAGTGGGCTGGAGGGATAAGGTTGTTTCAAACGAAGAAATAGCCTGCACGGGCTGTTCTTCTCACAAAACCTGCACCTATAATCTGGTTGAATGTACCAAAGCCCACAGTGTTGAAAAGTGCAATAAATGCCCCGAATTCCCCTGCGCAAAAATAGATTCCATGCTCGCCCGTTCTGCCGAGTATCAGCAAAAGTGCAGAGAGGTGTGTTCAGAGGAAGAATACACCGCACTCGAAAAAGCATTTTTCGATAAGGAGAATAACCTCAGGAAATAATTGGGGGAATAACATGAAAAACAGCTTGTTTCAAAGCGGCTTTAAAATCAGAATCGATTCAAGCCAATGCACATCATTGATTTCAGGCAGTGCGTTTATCGAGAATACTCATGACACATGGAAATACAAGGATATTCAGCTTGAGAGCGAAAAGATATATGGTTTGATTGGCGAACACGGTCAAGGAAATATGTATCTTTCTTATCTTCTGGGCGGTAAGATTGATTTTGGAAATCTGAGGCTGTTTTGCAATGATACTGAGATTTCTCAAAATGACCTTGAGGCTGCAAGCTGGAATCTTGAGCCGAGCAAAGAACTATACAAAAATTATACTGTAAGGAAATCTATCGAAAAAGCAATAAAGAAGAACTCACTCAAAGATAGCTTTGAGGATATTGCGAATAAATTCCTGCTTACCGAGCCGAGGTATGACAGAGAGCTTCATGCATTAAGCGGAGAAAGATGGCGAGCCTCAGCTGCTTTAGGGTATGCCGAAGGCAGAAAAATATTTTATGCGCCATATAATTCGAGCGGTTTTTATCATCGGATGTGTTGTTCCTGTCTTTTAAAGGTGCTGAGAGAACTGACAGACAGCGGTGCGATTGTGTTATTGCCTGTCGGCTCAGATGAATTTATCAGGCACATTGCCGACGAATGCATTTATGTGAAGGACGAATACGACATTGATGAATTAAAACAGATATATTGCGAAAGATTCGGTAATGAAGTTTGGATTAAATAAACTAAAGGCTCCCCATTAAGGGAGCCTGAGCTTGTCAAAAAAGTCACCACACTTGGCTCCCCTTGTCAGGGGAGCTGTCACGAAGTGACTGAGGGGTAGTCGAAGATCTCTCCCTCCGAGTTTTGCTACGCAAAACCCACCTCATTTATGAAGTCATCTCCCTCTGACGAGGGAGGTGCTTTGACAGTCTGAGGCTCCCCATTTCAGGGAGCCTTTCATTTTACCAATATAAAGATTAAACATTCAATCGCAGGGGACATGAGAGCGCAAGCAATCTGCCATTCCAATGAATCATCTTTGGTTGCAATATAACCATCAAGGCTAATACCAACATATAAAACAACTTTTCTATTGCTCATATTTGCCTCCGCTCGTCAAATTTATCTGTTTACTCTCTCAGATTATATCTCCGCTTATCCGCACAAACAAGACAGCCGCAGTAGCTCAAACCACTGCGGCTGTAAATTATATAATACCGATTAGATAATACCCTGAGCCATCATAGCATCAGCAACCTTGACGAAGCCTGCGATGTTAGCGCCTGCAACGAGATCGTAGCCGAAGCCGTAAGCTGCAGCAGCCTCAACGGAAGCATCGTAGATGTGCTTCATGATGCCCTTGAGCTTCTCGTCAACTTCCTCAGCGCTCCAGGAGTATCTCATGGAGTTCTGGCTCATTTCGAGAGCAGAAACTGCAACGCCGCCTGCGTTAACAGCCTTGGAAGGAGCAACAACGCACTTGTCATGAAGGTAGGGCAGAGCATCGTTGGTGGTGGGCATGTTGGAAACCTCGATGTAGTACTTTACGCCGTTAGCAGCGATCTTCTCAGCCTCAGCGATGCCTACCTCGTTCTGAGTTGCGCAGGGCATGATGATGTCAACCTTGGTGCCCCAGGGCTTCTGACCTGCAAAGAACTGGCAGCCGAACTTGTCAGCGTAATCCTGAGCCTTGTTGCGGCCGCTTGCACGCATCTCGAGGAGATAGTTGATCTTCTCTTCGGTAACAACACCGTCGGGATCGTAAACGTAACCGTCAGGACCGGAAATGGTAACTACCTTACCGCCGAGCTCTGCAGCCTTCTTAGCTACGCCCCATGCAACGTTGCCGAAACCGGAAACAGCGATGGTCTTGCCCTCGAGGGTCTCACCGAAGTTGGCGAGAACCTGCTGTGCATAGTAAACAGCACCGTAGCCGGTAGCCTCGGGACGGATAAGGGAGCCGCCGTAGGAGAGACCCTTACCGGTGAGAACGCCGTTCTCGAATGCACCCTTAAGTCTTCTGTACTGACCGTAGAGATAACCGATCTCTCTTGCGCCAACACCGATGTCACCTGCGGGAACGTCGATGTCAGGACCGATGTGACGATAAAGCTCGCTCATGAAAGCCTGGCAGAAGCGCATGATCTCAGCATCGGACTTGCCGTTGGGATCGAAGTCGGAACCGCCCTTACCGCCGCCGATGGGGAGGCTGGTGAGGCTGTTCTTGAAGGTCTGCTCAAAGCCGAGGAACTTGATGATACCGGAATATACGTTGGGAGCGAAACGGAGACCGCCCTTGTAGGGGCCAATAGCACCGTTGAACTGTACGCGATAGCCGCGGTTTACTCTTGCGTTGCCATTGTCGTCAGTCCAGGAAACACGGAAGGAGATAAGGCGCTCAGGCTCGACCATACGCTCGAGGAGACCTGCCTTCTCATACTCGGGGTGCTTCTCAACAACAGGCTCAATAGACTTGAAAACTTCTTCAACAGTCTGAACGAATTCAGGCTCGGAAGCATTCTTTCTCTTGACCTCTTCAAGGACTCTGTTGATGTACTCGGACATAATTATTCCTCCTAAAATGGAATCCGATATGGCGAGGATACGCCATTCGATATAAATATAATAAAATTTAACGCGTTAAATTGCAATTGTGAATTATTTCAAAATTACGGCTTTATAAGTAGAAATTTGTATAAAAAATATGAATAGAACGGTAAATTCATTAACCTTTCACAAATTAACCTTGATTTTCCGGGTGCAATGGACTACAATACAAAAGCTGGCACTCGCAAGTGAAGAGTGCTAATTATCATTTTGCAAAGAGGTAAAAAACATGAGAAAGAAGCAATTCAAGGCAGAGTCCAAGCGCCTGCTTGACTTAATGATCAATTCTATTTACACCCACAAGGAAATATTCATAAGAGAGCTTATTTCAAACGCAAGCGATGCTATCGACAAGCTCTATTACCGTTCCCTTGACGGCGGCATAATGGGTCTCAATCGTGATGCATTTTCTATTGAAATAGATATAAGCAAAACCAACAGAACCCTTACAATAACCGATAACGGCTGCGGCATGACGAAGGAAGATCTTGAAAACAATCTCGGAACCATCGCACACAGCGGTTCTCTTGATTTCAAGCAGAACATGGAGGAAAAGGAAGAGATCGATGTCATCGGTCAGTTCGGCGTGGGCTTCTATTCCGCATTCATGGTAGCGGAGAAGATAACCGTTCTTACCAAGGCATACGGTGAGGAACAGGCATATCTCTGGACTTCCGAGGGCGTTGAGGGCTATACGATAGAAGAGGCTGAAAAGCCCGAGCACGGCACAGTCATAACCCTTTATATCCGTGAAAGCACCGAAAACGAGGACTACGATACCTATCTTGACGAGCACACCATCAAGGGACTTATCAAGAAATATTCCGACTATATCCGCTATCCCATCCGCATGGACGTTACCGACTGGCGCAGGGTAGAGGGCAAGGACGGAGAGCCCGATGATTACGAAGAAATAATCGAGCGCCAGACCGTAAACAGCATGGTTCCCCTCTGGAAAAAGAACAGAAGCGAGATAACAAAGGAAGAGTACGAGGAATTCTATAAGCAGAATTTCTTTGATTATACAGCACCTCTCAAGTATGCTCATATGTACACCGAGGGCGCCGCAAACTTCAATGCACTGCTTTACATTCCCTCCAAAGCACCTGCAAACTACTACACAAAGGAATACGAAAGCGGACTCAAGCTTTACGCATCAGGTGTTCTAATCACCGATTGCTGCAAGGACTTGCTCCCCGACTATTTCGGCTTTGTACGCGGACTTGTTGATTCTCAGGACTTGTCCCTCAATATCTCCCGTGAGATGCTCCAGCACGACAGACAGTTAAAGCTCATTTCAGGAAGAATTGAAAAGAGAGTAAAGAGCGACCTTCTCAATATGATGAAGAACGACAGAGAGAACTACGAGAAGTTCTTCGATGCATTCGGACTTCAGCTCAAGTACGGCGTATACAGCGGCTTCGGACAGAACAACGAGCTGCTTTCCGAGCTTCTGCTCTTTAAGTCAAGCCGTGGCAGTTATGTTTCCCTTTCTGATTATGTTACTTCAATGCCTGAAGATCAGAAGGCAATATACTATGTCTGTGCCGAGAGCGAGGCAAAGGCGGCTCTTATGCCCCAGACCGAGATGCTCCGCGACAAGGGCTATGAGATACTCTACTTCACTCAGGAGGTAGACGAATTTGCGATCAAGATTCTCCGTGAGTTTGAGGGCAAGGAGTTCTGCTCTGCCGCTTCAGCCGAGCTTGATAATGACGACAAGGCAAAGGAAGCAGAAAAGGTCGCAGAGGAAAAGAAAGACCTCTTTGCGGCTATGCTCACTCAGCTTGAGGGCAAGGTCGTTGCGGTCAAGCCTTCCAAGATTCTGAAAACCCATCCCGTGTGCCTTACCACCGAGGGCGAAATCTCCCTCGAAATGGAGAAGGTACTTGCATCAATGCCCAATGGCGGCGGTATGAAGGCTCGTAAGGTACTTGAGATAAATACCTCTCACCCCGTTTTTGAGCGCCTTTCCGCCCTCTCCGACAACGAGGAAAAGCTTAGAAAATACTGTGACCTGCTTTATAATCAGGCACTTCTTATTGAAGGACTTCCCATCGAAGACCCCGTAGCATTCTCGAACGCAATCTGCGAGCTTATGTAAAAGCAAAAAGCCTCAGAGCCATGCGGCTCTGAGGTTTTTTAGGTTATATAAACAAATTTTATTGCACCCACCGTAGGGGAGGCTTGCTGCCGCCGTTTTTACGAACAACCCCAAAGCCACCACCGTAGGGGCGATTATCAATCGCCCGTCCCGAATCCCCAACAAACTCCAATCTGTCACCGTAGGGGAGGATATCACTGTCAAGAGCAACATGGTTTACAGATTGTGCAACCACATGGTTTACACATTTGCTCTTGGATCGCCCTCCAAGAGATAAGCTTTTCTCAATGTATAGGCTCGGGTCTCGAGATCAATTCGGCCGATTTTGAACTGACGAAA
>JAZSJQ010000054.1:0-34753 GCA_045534445.1 Acutalibacteraceae bacterium | reverse complement strand
TTTATTGATTCCAATATGCAAACTCGTTTCTTTCCGTCTCCACTAATATTCTGCTGCTCTCCACGCGCATATCTTTCTGAGTTTCCAGTGCTGCATTATGAACATCAAGCGTTGCTGGGTAATCGTCAAGTATACTCATGATATCAATATCGCTCATAACAATTCTCCTTCGTGTTCGCCGAGTGCTTTCTTGATTGTATATAACAAGTAGCGAGATAAAACCTCTGTTTCCGATGCGAGTTTTTCATATCTGTTTTTAAGAAACTCAATATATTTGAGCTTTTCTTCGGGAGTTTCAAGGGCTTCGCTAATAAATTCCAAGTCTTTATCATTATACATCTGTTTTACCTCTCAAAAGTACGTCTGTTGCGGTGTATGGGTGTAATCGGCTTACAAATTTGCAGCTGGGGCAGCAGCCTCTTATTCCGCCGATATTTCGAAGCGCTTCCAAGCATTCCTTCTTATCGGCATTAAAATATACAGCATTTTTGCAATACGGACAAATACCGTAAAATCCGCCCTCGTCCGATGCAATTATATCCATTTCAAAAATTTTACATTTCTCAGGATAATTTACTGAAAGGTACTCTTCTACCGATGAGTGTCCGTCAAAAAGTATGTTTTCCATTGCGGCAAAGAATCCTGCGATAGCATGAACATATTCATCATTGTGGCTTAGCTTGATATATGTTTCCAGAGACTTTTCAAGCATCAGAATATATGTAAAAAGTCGAGCTCTTTTTGCTGCTTCAAGCTTGGGGAGTTCGGGAAAGGATTCTTCGTTGAATTCAGTTGAAACTTTGAAACAAGCCCATATAATGCCTCCTTTTTCAGTTGTTCGAACTTATTGTTTCTTTGAGGATTTCTTCAAAAGCCTCTCGTATCGGAAGTGTTTTGTGAGAGCAGTTCGGGCAGCAGCCTGCCGGTTCTTTGATGCATAATTGCTTTATACAATCATCATCGCAAGGGTCAAACTCCGATTGCATATGACAGATAGGACAAATAAAATAGCCTTTCTTTCCAAACTCATCAATTAGAACGTCGCCACTGTCCAGAACTGTATAAAGTGCGCTTTTGTCTCTGTCAAGAAATTCCTTTACTGTGGGAGCTCCATCGAGCAGAGTTCTGACAAGTTCGATAAAGAAAAGTGCAGTTCCTCCGGCAAAGTCATCATCAGGGTTTTCGTGAATGCGCTCTCTGAAAGAGTTCATTACCGTTGTGATAAGACTGAAAAGTTTTGCCCTCTTCGCAGGATTCAGTGACGGAAGTTCTGGGAAAGTGTGTGCGGGTTTGGTTGTGTTAGGGTTAAATGCATACATGAGTATTACTCCTTTTAGTAAATATAGATTATTTTATATTGCAAAAACGCTCAATGTCGTTATTACAAATGCATTTTATCGCGATATTGAGCGTTTGTCAACCCGTTTTTTCAAAATTATTATTCAATCTCGTTATTTTTGTTGCTCAGATAACGAAATTGCGCTAATATTATGGTTAAGAAGGGAGGGATTACTAATGGAAAACTACTTGAAGCCACTGATTCAAAATAAAGGGTTTTCGCTAAAATCTTTTTCTGACCAAATCGGTCTTCCTTATTCAACCTTACTGAGCATGTTAAGCCGTAAATTTGACGGAGCTTCAATCGGCAATATTGAAAAAGTATGCAAAGGTCTGTCAATTACAATCGACGAATTTGTTGCAGGTTATAGAGGCGAAGAATGTAATTCGCCTTTTATTACTTCAGAGGAAGAGCGGCTTATTATTTCAAAATACAGGGAAAATCCCGATATGCAGCCTGCGGTGGAAATACTGCTTGGGTTGAGAGATAATCAATTTAGAGCCGATTAAATTCAGCACAAAATAAAACCCTGTAAAATCCAATTCAATTCCGACCTATTAAGGTAGTCTGCCGACACTTAATCGGTTAGGTGGACGATAAAAAGGGTCAAAAATAATAATGTGGTAAAATAACCCACATTAGAAAAAATAAAACCCACATTGGAAATCGTCCCCCTAACCTTTTCGTGTCGGGTTCAGTACAATCCAAAACCAATATAAAAAAATCTGAAGCACCACAAGACCTGCAAGGGGATTTTGCAAGTCTGTGGTGCTTCTTCAAATATGCTGTTTTAATAAACGCTAACTCAGATAATGTGTCACAACAACATTGCATCGATTATGCCCAAGGTCACGACTGACTGCCATAAGAACACCTTTGTCATAGACTTCGCCGTATCGCTCCTTGCGGCAGCGATACGGCTCGCCTGTTTCATATCCTTCTTCAAGGTATTGCGCATAAGCCATTTTGGCGTATTCTCGGCGACAAGAGTGAACGTCGATATGATGTTCGAGTTCGTTTTTTGAAAAAAGAGGTGCTTTTTCGCCTTGTATCTTTGCGGACTTAAAACGCTCAAGGACAATTTCCTCGTACTGAGGCAAAACCCTTGTCCAACGCTTTTTACCGCCTTTTTCATCAAGAAAGATTTCATATCCTCCGCCATCGCGAGGACGGATATCGCAGGCTCGTAAAGTCTCAAGACCGCCAATCCGCGCACCCGTTCCACGTGCAAACTCACGTACACTCTCATAAATCTCTTTATTGAACCGTTTATCTGACTTAACATCATTTCTGGAACGCTTTATATCTGCAGATTTACGAATCGGTAAGTCTACGCCAAAGTCCTTAACATCACAGTCATACGCACAAGCAAGTGCGTGTGCGTATTTTTTGATTGTGTAAGGCGATAATTTTCTGTCGATAAGCTCTTTCAGATACTTGTGGATATATTGTCTCGCTGAACGGGCATCTTTGGCATTTGTGTTTTTCGCAGCCCAATTAGAAAAAGTTGATATGTCACTGCAGTATGTCTCATACGATTTTCTGCTGAAAAGGCCTTTAGGATGAGTGAAATCATCGACTTTTCCTTCGCCTTTTAAATATGCGGCGTGTGCAGCGTCTTTTACTTCACCCTTTTTTATTCCAAATCGGATATGTTTAGCCAATCCTGCTCGCAGTTCACTCTCAATTCTCGATTTTCTTGACATCTGTATCATTCTCTTTGCTCTGTTTCCATTCCTCGAACTCACGCTTACCTTCTTCACTTTCGTAAAACTCATGTATGTATGGAAGAAATAACTGCGCGAGCGATTTTGCGTCGTCGTTTGAAATATAGAAAATGTTCATTTTAATCACCTACGGGAATTGGATTTTGGTTCAAGCCGTAGACATTTTTGGACCTAAGCCTCATCCATAAAATGTTTTCGGTGTCCCCGTGAGCCTCAGCTCATGCACATTTTTAATGTGCGATACTCTCTCAGGTGTTTCGGGGGGCTTCACCGGAGAGGAAAGTACATCGGCGAGAGAGGAGGATACTCGCGGCTGTATAAAAGGCGATGACCCTATTGTTGGTCGGAACACATCGCTCTGATTTTTCATACTCAAACAACGACAAAAAGGCCGATACATTCAATGCATCAGCTTTAGAAACAATATATAATTTTCGGCAAACAGCTTTCCAAGCGTTCCGAGCTTGGGTAAAATAACTGTTTGTCGCAGGAATCCCACATTTCGCACAAAGTGGTTTTGTAATTTAGTATTCCGAAAAAAGAGTAGTATTTTCTCGGGCTTAACCTTTTAACACCAAATCCCGTCGTGGAATTCGGAAAAAATAAAGCGCCAATGAGCTAATATACCCGAAAAGGGTACACTATGCCCTTGGCGCAAATAAACACGTTTAAAAATTGAACGGTTCATCTGACTCGGAGACTACTCGACGAATCAGGGAACTTTTTGTGTTCAACTCTTAATAAAGAGAAATTACAACTATATTGTATCAAATATTTGTAGTGTGTCAAGTGTTGATTCAAGCCCATCAACCACAATATATTGTAGTTGATGGGCTTTTGCATAATTTTACTTGATAAAAATTTTGTCAAGAATTTGTCTGTGCGTTTTTAATTTTGTGTCAAGCTCACTAATCCATTGAGGAACATCATCTTCAATAAGGTTTATCTGATTGCCCTTGTATTCAGCAACTAATTTAAAACCGTTCCAATTGTCGTAAAATTTACCCTCATCACAGAAAGGCAGTATATCGCATATTGAGTCAAAACGATGCTCATAATGCCATCTGACTACTTCTTCCGAAACAGCATGACCGCCTCTTGATATGCGGAGATTTACTCTGAACAGCGACTCCTCAACGGAATCCAGTCCTATGTAGAACATTTTGATATAATATCCCGCTTTCTTGGCAAGCTGAAATATAGATTCGGTATGCTCGAAAGAAAGTGTTGTTTCGTGGGTAAAACAATCCCCTTGCGAAATACAGTCTTTTGCACGTTCTAAAATACTCTGTTCAGGTGCAGCATTAACGCCTATTATTTCTCCTAAATCACTATTCATAAATTTAAGAACACCTAAAAGACTTGTTTTGCCTACACCATCAACACCTGCAACTATTGTATATGTTTTCATAATTTACACCACTCAACTTAAGCAAACTGCTTATATCAGTATTGTAAATTAAAAATTCTCAGATATCAAGTTGAAGAAGCGCTGTATGTAAAAGACCGATAATTTTAAATATGACTTAAGATAAATACAAAATACGGTTGATTTGTTTATACACATATTGTATAATACAATCAGAAGGAGGTAAAGCAATGAAAATAATAGGAGAACGCCTTCGATGGCTGCGTGAGAGTATGCACCTATCTCAGGCTAAGGTTGCAGAACATATAGGAATATCACAGGCAAGCGTTAACAGATATGAAAATGATTTATCGGTACCATCGCCGGAAACCCTTTTGTGGTACGCTGACTTTTTTGATGTTTCTCTCGATTATGTATTCGGAAGAACCGATAAACCTCAGGGAGTACAGTATGGCTTTGCTCCCACAGCAATAAAAGAAAAAGTAAAAAGCAAAGAGGACTGGGAACAGTTTGTGGAAATGTGCTTTGACCCAAATTCTCCTATGTCTGCAAAACTTAAAGAAACACTGCTGAATATGTTAGGACGTGATAATGAGTGAAAAGAGCAGTTATATATGCACGCTACTCAAGCGACAGCCAAAGAGAAGAGTCTATTGACGGTCAGATTCGCGAATGCACTGAATATGCCAAAAAGAACGATTTGAGCATAGTCACTGTTTATGTTGACAGGGCTTATTCCGCAAGAACAGATAACCGACCGGATTTTCAAAGAATGATAAAGGACAGCGAAAAGGGACTATTTGATATAATTTTAGTCTGGAAGCTGGACCGCTTTGCCCGCGACCGATATGATTCGGCCCATTATAAGCATTTATTAAAGAAAAACAATGTAAAAGTAGTTTCTGCTACTGAACCAATATCTGACACCCCAGAGGGACAGCTTCTCGAAACTATGCTTGAAGGTATGGCAGCATATTATTCCGCAGAGCTTTGTGTGAAAGTCGTCAGAGGCATGACCGAAAATGCTCTGAAGTGCAAGTACAATGGCGGCACTATCCCTTTTGGATATATCATAAATTCTGACAAGTATTTCGAAGTTGATACTGCAGTAAGTAATGTGGTTCAAGATGTTTTCACAAAATATCTAAACGGTTCAACCATGCAGGAACTGGCGGACGAACTGAACAGCAAGGGCTTAAGACGACGCGGCGGCAAAAAATTCACTATCCAGTCCATATCGCATATGTTAAGAAACCGCAGATATATTGGAGAGTATAAATTCAGGGAAATAATTATTCCGAACGGAATACCTCAAATTGTACCCGAAGAGCTTTTTGAAAATGTGCAACACCGTATTCAAAGTGCAAATAAAATCCCCGCTCGTCATAAGGCGGAAGACGACTATCTCCTTGTGTCAAAATTGTTTTGCGGAAAATGCGGCAGTGTTATGATTGGCGAAAGCGGCAAAAGTCACACAGGTTCAATCTACCGGTACTACAAGTGTGCAAATGCAAAAAAGAGAAAAAGCTGCAGCAAAAAGCCAGTAAGAAAACAGTGGATAGAGGACATTGTAATAACACAACTGATTGAGATACTTCTTAATGATACCGTTGTCGAAAAACTCGCTGATACTGTTATGGAGCTTCAGAAGAAAGAAAACATCATGCTTCCTATTTTAAGAAAACAGCTTGCAGATGTTCAGCGAAACATTGACAATATACTTAATGCTATTATGCAGGGAATACTTTCCCCATCAGTGCAGGAAAAACTTAAACAACTGGAAAATACAAAGCAGGAACTGGAAGTAAGCATTCTTCAGGCAGAGCTTGAACGTCCGTCACTGAGCAGGGAACAGATTATTTTCTGGATTCAGCGAAACCGAAACATAGACCTGACAAACAAAGAACAGAGACAGCGATTGATTGACAGATTCATAAATCGCGTTTATCTCTATGATAATAAAATTGTAATTACTTTCAACTACAAGGAGAATGCCGAGCAAATAACAAGACCCGACATTGAAATTGCCTTGGGTTCGGATTTATGTAAGTGCGGTGCACCAGAAAAGACCCCACATTTGTCTACGACAAGTGTGGGGTCTTTTCAATGAAATAAATCCCTTGCGGGATTTGTGAAATAACGCTTCGCGTTATGAAATACCTGTCGATATGAAATACGAAACGGCGTATAAGGGATTTATTTTATTTCACATTTTGCCGCTAAGGCAAAATCTTTCATAATCCGCAGGATTATTTCATATTGCGTAGCAATATTTCATTCACTATGCCATAAAAGAGAATTCAAAATGAAAATCAAGCTGCTTTAGTCAAAATAAAGTTCGAAATATGTATGTTGGGGTTTACAAAGGCAGATGATATGTGATAAAATACCTGCAAACTGAATATTCGGGGAGCATCGGGAAAAGGGAAGCGTGGTGAAAAGCCACCTCGGAAGCCGCCACCGTGAAGCCGAGCGCTCTGCACGCCTGAAGGCAAAGTCACTGAGGAAACTTGGGAAGACGCAGAGAGCGCAAAGACGCAAAGACGGGAGACCTTGCCCAGTGTGATTATTTGTGAAGTACGGATTTTTGCTCTCACTTATACCCATGTTTACGAAGCTTTTGCGTTTTTCCATGCGCATATGGCTTTGTTTGCTGTGGAGATGCTCGCTAAAAAGGACATTTCCGCGGCTTATTTTATTTTCAGGAGGTAAAAATTATGGAAAACAAGAAGAAAATCTCGAAAGTGCTGTACATCGTTGTCTCTGCAGTGCTGGTGCTGGCTGCCGCATTTGCGGTCTATGCGGTGAAAACTGACCTTTTCGGAAAAAAAGAAGTCAATGACGAAGTAACGGTAACCTACACCCTGTCTGTCACCGCAGAGGGCGAAAGTGTTTTCGAGGGCGAAGTATCCGCGCCTGAAGGCACCGTGCTTTTTGACTCCATGTGCAAGGCTCTTGAGGAAAAGGATATCGAAGTGGTCAGCGAAAGTGGCGACTACGGCGCATTTATAACATCTATCGGCGGTCATGCCCAGAATTATGAGGAGAATCTCTACTGGACCTTCACCGTTAACGGCGAGATGACCATGGAGGGAGCTTCTTCCTTTGTTCCCTCCGAGGGAGACAGGGTCGATTTTGTTCTTGAGGCTGTGTCATGGTAAAAGACGCTCAGCTTTCACCCGTTCGGCGCATTGCCCTTGACGGTATGCTCTGCGCCCTTGCCATTGTGGGCAGATGGGCACTGGGCGCCCTTCCGAACGTCCAGCCTGTCACCGTTATACTTATATTGATGGCGATATACATAGGCATATGGGACAGCGTGGCTTCGGCGGTGGTCATAGTCACGGTCACCAACATGATAATGGGAGTCGGCATATGGTCGCTCTATCAGATGCTTGTGTGGGCGGTCATTGCCGCAGTGTCGGGTCTGCTTTTTAAAAAGAAGCACCATCCCGTGGTCATGCTTCTGTGGTGTGGTGCAATGGGCTTTGTTTACGGAGCAGCGGTTTCCGTCTTTTCCTACCGCACCTTTGTGACCAACGGCGGCACGGCAGGATATCTTGCCTATTGGCTGTCGGGGCTCGGAGTGGACGGACTTCACGCGCTGGGAAATGCTGTTTTTGTTTGGTTTCTCCAGCCTTTGTTTGAGAAGCTTTTGGGGCTTGCCAAGAAATGATGAGCATTTTAAATACGGCTGTAATACAGATTACAGCCGTATTTTTGTGTGAAAACTCTTCCAAAAACAGAGAGATTGAGTTATAATAATAAGCGATAAGTATATCAAGGGGTTGATACAATATGTCTGATAACGAAAGAATATACATTCAGCTTGAGCCGGAGCGAAAAGAAAAAGGCTACGGCGCCATTGCGATGCCTGTAATATCCGTGCTGTGCTTTATGGCAGCTCTCAGCGTTATTGAGCTTGTTGTGCCTGCAATCATTCTTCTTGTTGCCGCCATCGTCTTTGCATGGGTCGGTCTGTTCATGTGCTCAAGAGTCAGAAAACGCGGCGGCACAATGCCATATGCAAGAACCTTTGCGACTCTGGGCTATATTGTCTGTCTGCTCATTATTATTGGCTCTGTTGCCGCTGTCGCCTGCGTTGTAAGTGTGGGCGGACTGATATGGGGAATTATAAAGGAAATTATAAAGGAATTCTTTACTGTCATGCTCGTATAAGGAGGAAAGACGATGAAATACTGTTCAAAGTGCGGAAACGGGTGCTATGATAATGACAAGCACTGTCCAAAGTGCGGCTCATATCTCAAAGACCCCAAGACCCACAACAAAATGACACTTGAAAAATTCATGCAGACTCCCGAATATATGGGCTGTGTGGCGCTGGGAATTACCCTTGTTTCCCTCGGTCTCTGCATCGGAAGCGCATTTGCGGAGCTTAACGGCTTTACTCTGTCGATCATCGGTCTTGTGTGCGCTATAGTCGCAGTGTGGCTTTCCTCAAAGTGCCGCATGGAGATCCCCGAGGGAGTCGGAATGAGAGCCTTTGCCACTGCCGCATATGCTCTGGGTATTGTGTCGATAGTACTTTGTGTTATTGCAAGCACCTGCAACGGCTGTGTTTCTGCAGTGGGCTGTCTGTTTGATACATCGAAGCATGAGTTCAACAGAATGTGGAAGTGCGTTGGCAATAACCTCGGCATTTCACCCTCCGACCTGGGTTTCTGATAAGAAAAACGAATTAGAATTATAGAATTAGAGGTTTTTATAAATGTGTCCTTCTATAAATATCTTCGGAAAAGATTTTTCCGTTTATGCCCTGCTGAGCGTAGCGGGCTTTCTGCTGGCAGGCACTCTTGCATGGTGGATGACCCGGCTTACATGGAAGTCCTATAAGGAGAATACGGCACGGGGTCTGACTTCAAAAAGACCTGTTTCTGCCGACACTCTCCTTACAGCGACCCTTCCTGCTCTTATCGGTCTGCTTCTCGGTGCAACGGCACTTTACACGCTGACAAACGTCCCCGATATGATAGACTATCTTGTCAATGACTGGGGCAGGATCGCTGCATCGGAAGGCGAGCTTGCCGCATTTATGGGACTTGGAAATTACTTCGGCGGCATCGTTTTCTACGGCGGTCTTCTGGGCGGTGTTGCAGGTGCATGGTGGTACAGCAAGAGGGCTCATTTCAATCTGGGCGAGTATCTCGATGTGGTTGCTCCTGCCATTCCCCTCTTCCATGTTTTCGGCAGACTGGGCTGTTTTGCAAGCGGCTGCTGTTACGGTATAGAGTGCAAATGGGGCTTCTATCACGAGAACGCTCTCGTTGCTCAGGCTAACGGCGCTGTGAGATTCCCCGTTCAGCTTCTTGAGGCAGGTCTCAATCTCCTGCTCAGTGCAGCGATCTATGCGCTGTTCTGCTTCTTCTGGCAGAAGTGGCGCTCGGGTTCATTTATAAGAATCTACTTTGCGTCTTACGCGATTATCCGCTTCTCCGACGAGTTCCTCCGCGGTGATACCTACCGCGGCATCTGGTTCGGTCTTTCCACCTCTCAGTGGATAAGTCTGGGGATCCTTGTTTTCCTCATCGTTACCCACACACGCTGGCAGGAAAACAACCCCAAGCCTGTTGTTGCCGCTGTTGTCATGGACGCTGAGGAAGATGCTGAGGAGAGCATCTCTGAAGAGAATGTCTCTGCGGAGGCAGAGTAAGATAAGAAAGCCGCCATCTTTATGGATGGCGGCTTTCCTGTTTGTGTACGGTTTTATTCGGAACTTTATGCACATTATTCGATGCCTTTTCAGCCCTTTTTGCAGATAGAAACAATAGCATCGACGCAGGCGTCAAGTCCTACTGCGCCTGTATTCATGGTCACATGATAATTCTGAGCGTCGCCCCATTCTCTGCCTGTATAATGGCGGTAGTAGACCTTTCTCTTGTCATCCTTTTCGCGCAGACGCTTTTCAACAGGCACATCGGTCTCGCCGTACTTTGCAATGACGCGCTCCTTGCGGAAATCCATATCCGCAAAGAAGAAGGTGTGCAGGCAGTCCTCACGGTCCTTGAGAATATAGTCACCGCAGCGTCCGAGAATGATGCAGTCTTCTTTTTCCGCAAGCTCGTTGATGATGTTGTTCTGCATGATGTAGATCTTATCGGGAACGGAAAGCTCGCCGGGGTTGTGGCTGTAGGAATTGGTCACGGCAAGGGAGAAAAGAAAGCTCCTGCGTGAAAATGCATACTCACCTGCCTCGGTGATGAATTCTTCGGAATAGCCCGTATCGGCGGCAATTTTCTTTACGACTTCCTTATCGTAGCAGGGAATGCCCAGCTCATCGGCTATAATTCTGGCGATAGTTGCACCGCCGCTGCCGAACTGTCTGCTGACGGTTATTACTCTCTTTTTCATATTTTTCACAGCTCCTTGGAATGTGGTGATTTTAATCTTCTGAAAGGGCGGCGAGCATTTTAAGAGCAAGCTCGCGCCTGTCGGGAGGCAGGGCAATGACACGTTTTATGAGCAGGCATTCCTGCTCGGAAAGCCCGTAGCGTCCGAAAACTGACTCGATGCTCTCCTGAGGCTCACCTCCTGCAAGCTCCGAGGGGGAAAGCCGCAGAATTTCGGAAAGGGCGATTATCCTGTCGCGGCGCATATTGCCGATGGAGCCGCTTTCCCAACGGCAGACCGTTGCCTCGCTGACTCCTGCGGCATCAGCTATCTGACGGAGGGTCAGACCAAGCTCCTGACGACGGGACTTTATAAGATCTTTGATTTCCATGTCCGCCGCCTCCTGTCATTTTCCTGATTATATATTAATACAGAGCTTGCGTTGATGCAAGCAGGTTACAAAAAGTTTACGAAAAAGCATATTCGATTGACAAAAAAGAAAGTGACTATATAATCTTGAATGAAATACAATGTGTAAAAGAGGTCATGACCGTGAACGAATTTGAGAAGATCGTCTATGCATTGCAGAGAAATGGAAACACCTCAGATGTACGGCTGGTTTCACCTTGTTTCATTGGGGGTCGTTGCGCTTTCGGTGTTTCTTCTGTGCCGCTTTGCGAAGAATGCCGAGGGAAAGAAGCTTAACCTGATCCTCAGAATATTTGCCGTTTCCTGCATTCTTTTTGAAGTGTACAAACAGCTTGTTTTCTCCTTTGATTACGATGCATCAACGGGCATCGGAAGCTGGGATTTTCAGTGGTATGCCTTCCCTTTTCAGTTCTGTTCGACACCTATGTATGTGGCTCTTGCCGCAAGCTTTTTAAAGGACGGTAAGGTCAGAAACGCCCTTCTCGCCTACCTCGGCACCTTCGGACTGCTGGCAGGCCTGCTGGTTATGGCATACCCCTCCAATGTGTTTATAGGTATGATCGGAATAAATATCCAGACCATGTATCACCACGGCGGGCAGGTGGTTATGGGTCTTTACCTGCTTCTGTGCAGGAAGTTCCGTATAAAATGGAGTTCAATGCTCGGAGCCGCCATTGTTTTTGTTTCAATGATGGCTGCGGCTTCGGCGATGAATGTCTGCGCGGAGCTTTCGGGACTCGAGGAGAGCTTCAATATGTTCTATATCAGACACGGAGAGACTCCCGCTCTTCCCGTATATGATATGCTTTATCCCGATATCCTCAGCTATCCCGTATTCCTTATATTGTATGCAGTGCCGTTTATCGGTGCTTCCTGCGGAATATTCGCAGTGAGAAAGAAATTCAGCAAATAAGCTTAAAATCCCTCTGACCTGTGGTCAGAGGGATTTTTATCTTTGTTTTATTCCTCGTCGGAATCGGGTTCTTCGGTTTCCGATTCGGATTCCTGCGAAGAACCTGCTCTCAGGCTTCGGAGTACTTCGATAAGTCCCGACGAATTATGGGGATGGCGCTTTTTGCGGCGGCTGGGTGTTTCCTCTGCAGTCTCGGCTGTTTCTGCAGGCACTTCCACAGGGGCAGGCTCAGCAATGGGGGGCTGAGGTGCCGCAGGGCGGACAGGTTCAGGAGTTACGCTGACCTTTTTCGGTGTCTCGGTGATATTCTCCGCAATTTCAGCTTCCGTACTTTCTGTGCGACGAGCCCTTCTTCTGTTTCTGCGCTCAGCTCCTCGTTCGGCACGGCTGATGGGTTCTTCGGCTATGATCTCCTCTGCCTTTTCTGTTTTAGGTTCAGCAGGCTGAATAAGAGTCGGAGATACCTTTACAGAGGGCTTGACTATTGCGGTAATGGCAGCTTTTCTTGCCTTGGGCTTGCGTACACGCAGACCTACGCTGGGTTCACCGCCGCTGTGCCTTGCAACGATGCGTCCCGATACGGAGTACGCCGCCTTTTCAAGGGCGGATTCAAACTGCTTTCTGCTCTCCTCAGCCGCCGCTGCGCGCTCTGCGGCTGAAAGACTGCTGCCTTCCTCGAAGTTTTCAACATATGCTGTTGTAATATAGTTGTCGTCGGGAAGGGTATAGCCTGTGAGACTGCCCGATGCAGGGGGAAGCAGAGTGTAAGGGGAAGCTTCCTCTATTTCGACCGTTTTCGGCTGGGTAGGCATAGGCAGAGGCTCGGGATCTTCTTCGACGGTTTCCTCTTCAGGAGCTTCCGTTATTTCTTCTTCGATGGTCTCTTCGAGGGACTCCTCGAGGGATTCCTCGAGGATTTCCACGGGGGAAAGCTCTTCTGCGGAAAGCTCGTCTATGAATGCTTCAAAGGAGGGAGTGCTGTCCTCCTTGTGTTCATCTTCAATGATTATAACGGGGATATCGGGAAGGGAGGGCTCGGGAAGGTTTTCCTTTTCCTCGGGCATCTCCTCGCCGACGATTTCGTCGCCGAACATTGTGCGTGCCATGGTCTCGACCTCTGTGACGGAGGGCGCAACGGTATCCTGAGGAGAAAACGGTACTTTGTCAGAGCCGAACATCTCCCTTGCGGCTGTCTCCGTCCAGTGAGGCAGGTTGTTTACAAATCTGAGGGCAGGAACCAAGGGCTTATCGGAAGGGGTGAGCTTCACTGCGTCGTGCTGGAAGGGCAAGGATGCCTTTCTCAGTGCCGCCTCCTCCTGCTCCTGACGGCGCTGTTCTGCCGCCTGCTGCATCTCCTCCGCGCGTCGACGGGTGGAGACGGATATCTCGTCAAGCATTCCGAAAAGGTCTTCCATGCTCTGACGGTTAAGGTCATCGATGTGGGCGGCGAATATATCGGACTGCGAAGGGGCATTCTGCTTTTCGTCGGGATCCCCTGCACCTGCGAAAAGGGCAATGTCTTCTGCGTTTATGGGAACGCCCGAGCGGTCAAGGGTCGGAGATTCACCGATTATCTTGAGAATATTTGAGTATTCATCGGAAAGCTCGCTTGAGTCGATGGACTCAAAAACCGACATTCCGGACTTAAGAGGCTGTGAGGGCCATGCACCGCGGCAGCGCTCGATAACATCGATATCATAGACGGAAAGCCAGAATGCCGCCTCGTTGCTTCGTGCATAATCGATGACAACGTTGGTCTCGGATCTGCCCCAGTCAAAGGGAAGCTCAACATCGGAAAGTCGGACAAAATATTTTACCTTGTTGCAGCGAAGCGCCTCCATGGCTTCAAAATATCCGCGGTCAATATCGCGGTTGAGATTGTCGGAAAGGAATATGAGCAGTGCGGCACAGGAGGAAATTCTCTGAGAAGCGCGCACCTCGGTGGGATTCGGGCAGCCGTTCCATGACCACATTCTGAGTCCTTCGTTATAAAGGCGCACAAGAACAGGGAGGGCAAGACGGGTGTCTTCCTCCGCGTAATAGACATATATATAAGGCTGATTTCCTTCATAAGATGGAATCGTCACATAACTCAAGCATACCAACTCCGAATTTTTCGCTTTCGTAATTCTATCACGAAGCCCACATACATTTCAAGGTCAAAAGAATGAACTTTCATTATAGTAAATATTGATAAATTTTTAATTTGCCGCAGAATGCTGTGAGAAGAAGGTTTATCCTTGAATGGGAAGGGGAAATATGGTATAATGAAAGAGTGAAATCAATTTGAACGAAACAGCAACAGATCATTCGAATAGTCTATTCGGCAGAAAGGAAGTGTGAGGAGTTGAACAGATTCGGAAAACGTTTATCCGCCTTGTTGTTTTCTTTTGTTATATTACTGTCTGTATTTGCAAATACGGGCATCAGTGTCAGCGCTCAGGCAATAGATTATCTCAGTGATGCAGATCCGTCGGGAATTCTGAAGGATACGGGAAACAGCGAGTATACCGTTATCAGCCCTGCGGGAAAGGTAACGGGCAAAAGCGGCGCGATTTATGAAAAGGGCGTGCGCGTAAAGCTCACCCGTGACAGCGATGACGGCATGAGCTTCATGACGCTGACCTATGATGTGAAAAACAATGCAAGCAGCTTTTCCTGCTATCTGGATGCTGATGAGAACAGCGAAAATGACAGCAATTACTCGGTGAAATTTGAGGTCTTTGCAGGCGAATCGGTTGTATTCACCCAGATGCTGACCCCTTCAACCAAGTACCCCATAAAGGTGAATGCGTCTTTCAGCAATGCAGAGAAAATAACCGTAAGGCTTGGCGACACCGCCCCCAATGAGGGCGAAACTGCCTTTGTTCTCGGCAATGCGGCGATGTGTGAAAGCGGCTCCTCGATCCCTTCCGTAACGGTTCCGAATCAGCCTGATGAGGACGAGGATGAAGAGGAAGAAAGCAATACCGACAGCAATAACAATAATAACAATAACGGCGATCCTGTTACCGACCTTACGGTAAACTCTCAGGAGCTTCTCGCCAAGGCAACAAAATATATGGGGCACAGCTATCTCCTTGTAACAATGCAGCTTTCCTGGGATCAGGCGGCAACATGGTGTGAGATGCAGGGAGGTTATCTTGCCACCGTTACATCGGAATCGGAAAACAAGTTCATCGCCGATTATCTTCGCTCGCTGGGCAACAGAAGTGCTTATCTCGGTATGTCCAACAGCGGCGAAAACGGTGATTTCAAGTGGCAGAACGGCGAAACTGCCCTTTATTTCAACTGGGCAAGACACAGCACCATACCCAGCGGAAAGGTCTATATGCAGATGGGCGGAGGCTCGGACGAATGGTCCATGGGTAAGGCTGACGGGCAGTATCTCAGCTTCGTGATCGAGTGGGGCGACAAGGCTCCTCTTGCAGACAGCGGCAGTCAGAAGCCCGAAAGCGCTGTGATCGTCATAGCAGGTCTGGGCGGCTCCAACCTTTCTGACAGCGATACGGGAAGAGAATGGGCGAAAAAGGCTGAGAATTATTACGAGCTTTCCGTCGGAAACGTTCCCTGGGGCAAGAGCAGTGTGGGTATATCCGACAGCGAATACGGAACGGCGGACACCTACAAGCTCATGATGGAGGGCATTTCAAAGGTCTGCTCCGACAGTGACATAGTCCTCTTTGAGTGGGACTGGCGCGGAAGTGCCGCCGACGGAGCCGGGAAGCTTGATGAATTCATAAAAAAGGGCGGCTGGAAGAAGGTCTCCCTTATAGGTCATAATACAGGCGGTCTTGTTGCCTGTCATTACATGAACGAAAAAGGTACTGACAGTGTCGAGCGGTTCATTGCTCTGGGAACTCCCTTCTACGGCACCGAAAAGGCATTTTCCATCATGCAGACAGGCACCTTTGCACAGGGTGCGCTTTCGACAAAAGGAACTGTCGCAGATGTGTCGAAGTTTCCTTCACTGGCGTCCCTTGTGCCCAATGAGCCCAAGGCAGGCGCAGAGAGCTTTACGGGAAAGCTGATATCCCCCATGACAAGGGAGGATATCCTTGAAGCCGTGGGTGCTGACAGCAAAACAAAAGCTGACAGCGACAGCCTCGATAAGATATATAAGCTTATCTGCGACGGCGGCTTCGGCGGCGCGTACATCGTTGCAGGAACAGGAACTGCAACCGTTGAGTCATCAGTTATTGCCGAGGGCGGCATAATCGGACTTAATACTTCCTTTGACGGAGACGGTCTTACAGGTATTGACAGCGCCTCCATGAATTTCAAATCCGCACGTCCCCCCTATATAATCGAAAACTGCGACGTTACGGAGCTTGTGACCGACAAGGACAGCATCGCTCTTGTGTGCAATATACTTTCAGGCGCTGCGGACACCTCGGATTTTGCAAATGGTATGTCAAAAACCGTTTACAGAACACGCACGGTCAGCGATAAAAAGCCCATGGAGATAAGCATTTCGGGCAGTGCCAAGATAACTGTTGTGGAGGATTCCCATTCGGTTACCCTTCACGGAAACAGCTTTGCCTTCAGCAAGGGCTCCCAGGAGGCTGTTATTTTCAAAAACGGTATAAAGACGGTGTTTGCGTCTGAGGAAGCTCAGATAAATATTGAGGTGCTTGGCAGCGGAGTCTGCTTTGAGATAAAGGGCAAAAACGGCACAAGGACATGGTCGGATATCCCCCTCGGAGCAGGCGCGATACTTAAAACCACTGCATCGTCAGATGTGCTGTCTGTTGTGACAGACCCCGGAAACAGCGGACTTTCTGAAATAAAGCCCGATGCGGCGCCTGTTGTCCTCCGCGAAAACGAGGAGGTCATCGAGGAGACCGAGGAGAAAAAAGATACCGCGATTGCATGGAATCTTTGGGCGGCAGGCGGTCTTATAATTACCGCGGCGGCAGTGGCGCTGATACTCATGCCCTATTTTGCATACAGAATCTCCAAGGTTGAGACCGACAGGAAAAAGCGTGCCATAAAACAGCGTCTGCGCCGTCAGAGACAGCAGCTCAGACAGCTTCAGCAGAACATGAGCGCAGTACAGACCATGAATCCTGCAATGCCTCAGCAGAATCCCTTTTTCGGTGACATGCCCATGCTGATATCGCCTCAGAGCGGTGAGGCAACCTTTGATATCAACGAAGTCATTGACGAGAATATCGGTATTGACCTTGAAAATATGATAAACGGGCAGTAACACAATAAAAATAACCCCGAAAGCCGTTTTGATGGCTTTCGGGGTTTCTTATCATATCTTAGTCCTTGTCCTCATCGTTCTCATCTTCGGGAGTGATGACTATAAGAACACGGGAAATTCTGCGGTCCTCAACGGTTTCAACCGTAAGGCTGACTCTTCCGAGAGTGACGGTGGGGTGGTCATTGGTCTTGGGAATGTAGCCCAGCTCGCTTACAAGCAGACCTGCGAGAGTGTCATAATCGCCCTCGGGCAGCTCGACGTCGATAAGGTCGGAGACCTCGTCGATGGGCATGGTTCCGTCAACGGTATAGGTATTTTCGGAGACCTGGGAGTACTCCTCCTCCTCGTTGTCATATTCGTCCTGAATATTGCCCACGATGGATTCGATAATATCCTCCATGGTCACGATACCTGCGGTGCCGCCGTATTCATCGACAACAACAGCCATCTGAACCTTTTTGGAAGTCATTTCCTCAAAAAGCTCGGAAAGATTCTTTGCCTCGGGAATGAAGTAGGCATCGCGCATGAAATCGGTAAGCTTGAGGTCTGCAACCTCTTCCTTGCCTACATACTGGAGAAGGTCCTTTACATAGATGATGCCGAGGATGGTGTCGATATCATCTTCGAAAAGCGGTATTCTGGAGCGTCCCGTTTCAACGGTGAGCGCAACCAGGTCATCGATGGTGGAGGTATTTTCCACAGCCACTACCTCTGTACGGTGGGTCATTACCTCACTGGCGGTGGTATCGCCGAAATCGAAGATATTTGCGATCATGTCGCGCTCGTTTTCCTCGATAACGCCCTTTTCTCCGCCTACATCGACCATCATGAGTATCTCTTCCGCCGTGACGGTGCGTTCATCATAATTGGGGTCGATGCCGAAAAGACGGGTAACGGCGTTGGTGGATTTGGTGAGCAGCCATACAAAGGGCTTGGCTGCAGCCTTGAAGAAAAGCAGCACGCCAACGACTTTGTAGGATATGGTCTCTGCCTTTGCCATGCCTATTTTTTTCGGTACAAGCTCGCCGAAAACAAGGCTGAAGAAGGACAGAATGACTGTTATGATAATTGTTGAAAGAGTGGTTGCAACGCTTCCCGAAATAAAGCTTAAGTTATCGAGAACGCCGCTCAGTCTTGCGGTAAATGCTGTTGCAGCGGATGCGGAGGACAAAAATCCCGCCAAAGTCACGCCGACCTGGATGGTAGCGAGGAATCCGCTGGAATCCTTGGTAAGCTTGAGTATCTTTTTGGCACCTTTGTGCTTCTTTTCCGCAAGGGCTTCCATCTTTGCGTCATTGAGAGTGATTATCGCAATCTCGCTCATGGCAAAGAATGCATTGATAAGTGTCAGCAGTATAAGTATGCCGATACTGATAACTATATCCACAGCGTCACACTCTCCTTTCGCAGGAATGTACACGCTGCTGTGCAACGTTTGGGTCGGCTACTGTCCGCGTCACCGGTCATTTTACATTTTCTCCTTTCGACAAACGAATTTCAGATATAACTGTCTGTCAGCTTTATCTGAAATAAGTTTTAATGCACGAAAAATTTATTTTATGCATTGTAATGCACAGTATATCAAAAATAAGCCGCTTTGTCAAATACGCCGCATAAGGTCATAAAAATTTTGTAAAAACGCTTAACAAAAGATATATGTTTTGTTATACTATAATTTAACAAATAACAATCGGAGGTTATGAAATGGGTAAGACGGCCTTTTCTGACTCGAACTTCATAAACCGTGAGCTTTCGTGGCTTGAATTCAACCACAGAGTACTTATGCAGGCAAAGGATAAGGGAAATCCCCTCTTTGAGCGCATGAATTTCATGAGCATCGTCTGCTCGAATCTCGATGAGTTTTTCATGGTCCGCGTGGCATCACTGCGCGATCAGCTCAATGCGAAGGGCAATTCCACCGACCCGGGCGGAATGTCCGCAAAGCAGCAGCTTTCCGCCATAGCAAAGCGTGTAAAGCGCATGACGGTGGAGCTTTACGACACCTATATCGAGGAGATACTCCCCGAGCTTGAGGAGCATGACATCATGATCCTCCGCGCCCATCAGCTCAGCGAGGAGCAGAAGGCGTACTGCGAGGGCTTTTTTGACAGCGCCCTCTACCCTGTTCTGACCCCTCTTGCAATCGATAAGAGTCACCCCTTCCCATTCATCGCAAACCGTGCGCTGAATCTGGCGGTCATGGCAGAGGATTCCGAGGGTGAGGCGGCTTTTGCGACCGTTCAGGTGCCTTCCAATTTCCCGCGCCTGTTCCGTATGAGACAGAATATCTATGTCCCTGTTGAGGACGTTATAAAGCTTAATATCGGCAAGCTTTTCGGCGGTTTCCGAGTTATTTCCTGCGCGCCTTACCGCATCACCAGAAACGGTGACCTTGAGATAAACGAGGAAGAGGCAGAAGATCTGCTGGCTGAAATCAAGAAGTCTCTTAATAAACGCAAGAAGGGCGCTGTTATCCGTCTTGAAATGGAGCGAGGCTGTGACGGCAAGCTGACAAAGTTCTTTACAAAGGCTTTCGGGCTTGACAAGAAGGAGGTCTACGAGTCCTGCGGACCCATCTCTCTTACCTTCCTTATGAAGGAGCTGTACGGTCTCGGCGGTTTCGATGCCCTTAAATATGAGCCCTATGTTCCCAATATGCCCGAGAGACTCAGAGATACCGAGGTTGATATCTTTGAGGAGATAAGACGGGGCGATATCCTGCTTCACCACCCCTTTGACTCCTTTGAGCCTGTTGTCAGATTTCTGAATCAGGCTGCAGAGGACCCGAATGTTGTTGCAATAAAGCAGACTCTTTACAGAGTATCCCACAACAGCCCTATCATAAAGGCGCTCATAGCCGCCGCCGAAAACGGCAAGCAGGTAACTGCGCTGGTTGAGCTGAAGGCTCGTTTTGACGAGGAAAACAACATCACCTACGGCGAGGAGCTGAAGAAAAAGGGCGTAAATGTTGTCTACGGCGTTGAGGACCTGAAGACCCACAGTAAGATAACTCTCGTTGTTCGCCGTGAAGAGGACGGAGTGCGTCAGTATCTGCACCTCGGCACGGGCAACTATAACGACTCCACCGCAAAGATGTATACAGACTACGGTCTGCTCACCTGTGAGGAGGCTCTCGGCAACGATGCAACAGCCTTCTTCAACAGCATTACGGGCTTCTTCCGCAAGCCCGAGCTGAGCCACCTTGTCATGGCTCCCCACTCCATGCGGACTACCATCTACGACCTTCTTGAAGAAGAAAAGAACAAGGCTATAAACGACGAGGGCGGAGAGTTCTACGGTAAGATGAATTCTCTTTCCGACCCCGACATGATAGATAAGCTGTATCAGGCGGCTCAGGCAGGTGTGAAGATACGCCTGCTTGTGCGCGGAATATGCTGTCTTGACCCCTCAAGCCGCGATGCCGCAGGCAATATCGAGGTCAGATCCATAGTCGGCAGACATCTTGAGCATACGAGAGTGTATATTTTCGGCAAGGGTGACGAGAGACGTGTCTATCTCGGCAGTGCCGACCTTATGACCAGAAATCTCTCAAGGCGTGTTGAGCTTCTTTTCCCCTTGCTTGATAAGGGAATACGCGAGCGTGTGATTGAAGAGACCGAGCTTTACTGGACGGATACCGTCAAGGCTCGTGTCCTTGCTGAGGAAGGCAAATACAAGGAGCTTTGCGACTATGTGCCGAAGGCTCCTGCGGATTACTCGATTTTCGATTTCGGAATCGAGGAAGAGGCTGCCGACTATAAGATTCCCGAAGGCACTGTCAATGCTCAGGAGGTCCTTATATCCCGTTCAAGAGAGGCTATGAAGGACTAAGGTCAATAACAGCCAGTTCGCAAAATCCTGGCTGTATAAAATAATCAAAACTACGAAAGAAGAATGGAAAAATGAAAAACGCAAACAAGACCGTCCGTCACATGACCGAGGCGGCTGTTATTGCCGCCATGTATGCGGTGCTGACACTGTGCTTTGCACCCTTTTCCTTCGGCCCCGTGCAGCTTCGCATTTCCGAAGCGCTGACCGTAATACCGATCCTGACCCCTGCAGGGGTTCCCGGGCTTGCCGTGGGATGTCTTTTATCCAATATCATCGGCATGAGTATGGGTGTCACACTGCCCGTTGATATCATTTTCGGCACTGCAGCTTCTCTTATTGCCGCAGTGGTAACGAGAGTGATGAGAAACCATGTGAAAATAGGGAGAATACCCATTCTGTCAATGCTTTCCCCCGTGCTTTTCAACGCACTGATAGTGGGGGCGGAGCTTTCAATATTCTTCGGTGCAGGCACGTTTTTCTACTGTGCGCTGGCAGTGGGCATCGGTGAGCTTGCGGCGGTCGGCACACTTGGGACTCTGCTGCTGGTTTCCCTCATGAAAACACGGCTTTACGATACTGAGAGGTATAGAAAATGAAAAAGTATATATCTATAATTCTAATGGCTTTGATGGCTTTGAGCCTGCTTTTCACCGCAGGCTGCGGAAGGAGAAAAGAGACTTCCATGGCTGAGCTTATCGTGGGCGATTGGTATACATATAACGGTGTGCCTTACAGAAGCTTTTCCGCAGACGGCACCGTGACGGGAGCTGAAAATTACACCTCACCCTACACTGTTGACGGGAATAAGATCACATGGAATACAGCCGCAGGAAATGAGGAAGTCACTCTGGAATTCATGACGGACGGCGAAATACTCAGAATATCCGCAAGCTACGGCGGCTACTTCACTACCCGCAGATACTATTTCAAGGATTCCGACGGAGTTGAAAAAGGAACGGGTCTGCCCGAAAAAGGCACATCGGATAAGGGCATTTTCGGCTCGTGGTATGACGGCGAAGATCTCTTTTTCACCTTGAATTCCGACTGCTCCGTTTCCGACTGTCGGGATATTGACAGCTTCTGCTTTGACGGTAAGAAGCTTGTGCTTTATAATTCCGAAAGCTTTTCCGATGAGGCGGCAGAGTGCAGCCTTTCGGGAGATACCCTGACCATTTGCTATACCGATGAGCTGACAGGCGAAAAGGCAGAGCTGGTGCTGACAAAATAACGGAGAGATACTTATGAAGATTGGAAATACCGAGCTTGCGGGCAAGGTCATATTAGCTCCCATGGCAGGGGTTGCGGACAGAGCTTTCCGCGAGCTGTGCGTGGGTTACGGTGCGGCGTGGTGCGTCAGTGAGATGGTGTCGGGCAAGGGTATTACCATGCACGACAGAAAATCTGCCGCTCTTATGCAGATTTCCGAAAAGGAACGCCCCATGGCGATACAGCTTTTCGGTGATGATCCTCTGATAGTTGCCGCGTCGGTGGAAAAGGCTCTTGAGAGCAATCCCGAGGCGATAGATATAAACATGGGCTGCCCTGCGCCGAAGATAAGCGGCAACGGAGGCGGCAGTGCGCTTATGAAGAACCCCGAGCTGTGCGGACGCATGGTGCAGGAGGTCGTCCGTGCGGCAGGAAATGTGCCTGTTACGGTCAAGATACGCAAGGGCTGGGACGAAAACTGCCTGACGGCAGTTGAGGTCGCAAAGCGCGTTGAAGCCGCAGGTGCGGCGGCTATAGCCGTCCACGGCAGGACAAGGGCGCAGATGTATGCTCCGCCCGTAGATCTCAATGTGATAAAAGAAGTAAAAAATGCAGTCAGCATTCCTGTTATCGGCAACGGTGACATAAACGGTGCCATGGACGCGGTGCATATGCTTGAGGAAACGGGCTGTGACGCGGTAATGGTAGGCAGAGGCGCTCTCGGTGCGCCATGGATCTTCATGCAGATCAACGCTTGGCTGAGTGACTGCCGCGTTATCGACACTCCTCCTCTTATGGAGCGCATGAGGGTCATGAATCAGCATATTATCAAGCTTTGTGAGTATAAGGGCGAGCGTGTCGGTATGAAGGAGGCACGGAAGCACACTGCATGGTACATGACAGGTCTTGCGGGTGCGGCTTCTCTTCGCAAGATGTGCGGCTCTCTTGAAAAGCTGTCCGATATGGCGGCGCTGACAGAAGCGGTGCTTATTAAAGACGCGGAAAAAAGAAAAAACGAGCAATAAAAAAACAGCGCACATTAAAGTGCGCTGTTTTTGGTTTTATTTATTCAATATCTGCCGCGGAGATATCAGATGCGGAAGTGTCACTTCCGGAGATGTCTGAGCCGGACTCAGGGAATGCTTCGGGAAGCACATCATCTGTCTTTTCCTTCTTGGGGAATATCTCATTCCACCAGGACCAGTCGGCGGCGTGCTTCTTCTCGCCTGCCTTCCTGTGGGTGCAGGTCAGGTTGACGATGAGGTGCTGCTCAACGGAAGCGTGCATATCGTCTGCGATAACATCGCTTGCCGATACGTCGCTTGCGGAGATATCACTGCCGGAAAGATCACTTGCAGAGGTGACTACAAGGAAATCCTCGTAGGTGTAATAGATCATAAAGGTGTAGTCGCCTACGTCCATTCTGTTGCCGTTATCGTAGGTATATGCAGCGCCGTTTCTGAGATAGAGATCCATTGCCTCGGTAAGGATCTCGTTTTCGGTGTTTGCAGTGTCATTGCAGGGGTTTACGAACATTGCGATACAGCCGAGGGTACGGAAGGTGCTGTCATCAAAGAAGCCGGGAGAATAAAGGTAGGAATTGTATTCGTAGCCTTCGCCCCAGTAGTTCTTGCAGAGATTGTTGTAGTCGATCTTCATGTGAGCGCTCTTGAATTCGCCCTTGTGAGTCTCGATGGAGAGCTCTGCCATGTCGTCAAAAAGCTTGACGGTATCGCCCTTGCTGAGAGCCTTTACGTCGTCCTTGGTGATGTAGACATGGTCGGTATCGGAAACAAACATGGTCTCCATGAAGGCAGAGCCCTGATAGGAAGAGTAGACGCTGTAGGTCGCCTTATCGGTGAAGGAAACGCTGTTCCACTCATCAGCCCACTGCTCGACGGTCTTTCCCGAGGTATAGGTAGCGCCGCTGAACAATGTGAAAATAAGAATTGCGGCAATCAGCGCAACGGCAAAGATACAGCAGACGGCAGTAAGAGCAGTTCTGCCCGGGAGATTAATTTCCGCAGTTTTCTTTACGGGTGCAAGTATCTCTGCGGTCTTGCTCCTGATCTTTGCAAAAGTGTCCGCAATATCATGCTTCTTTGCAGATGCAGGCTCGATCTCGTTTGTCTGAACTTCGTCGGCGCCGCCGATTATTTCTTCAGATTCAGCAGCATCCTCTGTGTCCATGCCGAAATCTGCCAGAGGATCTTCGATTTCTACAAATTTCTTATCATTTTCCTTGCTCATAGCAATGCTCCTTTGCAGAAAATTATAATTACCGAATTATTTTCGCACATTCAGGGCAAAAAGGCAAGTGTTTTTATACTAAAACATATAAAAGCATCATACAGCGGTGATGCGGAAGTCGGAGGAATGCGATTCTGAGAGGCTTATGATGTTTTTGTTTTTGGATTGACAACGTTTACATTAAATGATACTATTTAAAAAAACGAGAGGAAGATCAGTAAATGAATGCGCCTAAGCTTGGCTTCGGTCTTATGCGACTGCCTGAGAAGGACGGCAGAATCGACATGGAACAGGTTTGTGCCATGGTGGATAAATTTATGGAATGCGGCTTTAACTATTTTGATACAGCCTATGTCTATCACGGAGGCAATTCCGAGTCCGTCATAAAGGAAACACTGGTGAACAGATATCCCAGAGAGTCTTACACCGTTGCGACAAAGCTCCCTGCATGGGCTATGAAAGGGGAAGAGGATCGCGACCGCATACTTGACGAACAGCTCAGCCGTGCCGGACTTGAGTATTTTGACTACTACCTTCTCCACAGCCTTGAGGACGGAGGAAACTACGATACCTACGAGAAGCTTGACTGCTTCAACTGGGCAATGGAAAAGAAAAAAGAGGGCAAGATAAAGAAATTCGGCTTCTCCTATCACGGCACACCCGAGCTTCTCATAAAGGTTCTTGATAAGCACCCCGAGGTTGAATTTGTTCAGATTCAGCTCAACTATGCCGACTGGGATAATGCGATCGTCCATTCGGGCAGACTTTATGAGATCCTCCGCGAGAGAAATATGCCCATTATCGTTATGGAGCCTGTAAAGGGAGGCACTCTTGCACAGGTTGACGATGATATATTGGAAATGTTCAGGGAAGTCCATCCTGACAAGTCCGCCGCTTCATGGGCAATGCGTTTTGTGGGAAGCCTTGAAGGAATCGATATAATACTCAGCGGTATGTCCAACATGGAGCAGCTTGAGGATAATGTTTCCACCTTCGTTCCTTTTGAGCCGCTGACAGAGGAAGAACGGGAGGTTATCGAAAAGGTCAAGGAAAAGATGCTTGCTGTGCCGCTGGTACAGTGTACCTCCTGCCGCTACTGCACTGACGGCTGTCCTTCTTCCATCAGGATCCCTGATATTTTCCGCGCACTGAATACCCTGCGCAAATTCCCCACTGACGGACGTCCCCACTTCTTCTACGGCGGAATTACTGACAACAGCGGCAAAGCCTCCGACTGCATCGCCTGCGGTCAGTGTGAGGCGGTATGCCCTCAGCATCTGCCCATAATCGAGCTTTTAAAGGAAGCCTCTGAGAAGTTTGACAACCGCAAATAATGCAGAATACAGAAGAAGCCTGCACAGATTTCTGTGCAGGCTTTTGAGCTTGTCAAAAAAGTCTGTCTCAGCATAAAATGTGAAACATAGGAGCAAATCTGATTATGCCTTCTCCTTGAGGAGAAGGGGGACTATTTTGCAACGCAAAATGGTGGATGAGGTGGTAAATAAACTGAAACATTAAGGTGCTTCGCAAATTTCAACCAACAGAACACCTCATCAGTCGGCTTCGCCGACAGCTTCTCCTCAAGGAGAAGCCTATTGTGAAACATTTATGACCCATTGCTTTATTTGACAAATTGGTTCTTTGACAGTCTGGAAAGCCTGCACAGATTTCTGTGCAGGCTTTTTTGACTTTTTCTGCAGATCGGGATTTACAGAAGCAGTGCCGTTTCAAGGGCAATATATAATTTCCCCAGATCGTGGTTTGCACCGTAAAGACCTTCAATGTCATAGCTGCCCGACTCCAGCACATCGCCCGCTTCGAGGAAATCATAAAGCTCCAGGCCGTAGAAATTACACAGAGCCTGCACTCCTGCCAGCTCCATTTCAACTGCAATGCAGCCTTCTTTTCTGCGCTTTTCAACAAGCCCGACGGTTTCTCTGAGCATGGAGTCTGTAGTCCAGACCCTGCCCATAACATAAGGTACGTTTAATTTTTCAAATATGGCAGACATTTTTCTGCTGTTTCGGATCTCAATATAGTCTGAAGGCTCAGCAAAATAGTATGAACAGCCCTCGCCGCGATAGCTTTCTGTCGGAATTATAAATCTGCCTTCTGTTTTTTCTCTGTCAAGACTTCCGCAGGAGCCAAACATAATAAACTTTTCAGCGCCAGTCTGCCAGTGAGTCTCATAGCAGAAAGACGATGCAAGAGCAGAGCCTATGCCTGTTAAATAAAAAGCGATATCCCTGCCTTTATAGTTCATTTTATAGATGGGAATATTTCCGTTGCAGGAGCCTAAAAGTCCGATCTGTTCACACTCAAAAGTATCAAGCAGGTGACGGTGAATATCTATCGAAAAGATAATCAGACATATATCAACTATATGTTTTGGCTCACCGTAAAAATCTTTAAGATTAACGATGGGAGCTGTCTCGATGTCGTAACAATCCGTAATCATGATATCTCTCCTTTTCGGTCTGTTTATCGATATATTATCATGAACAGGCGCTTTTTTCAATATAACAGAATCCCCCTGCAAATGCAGGGGGATTCGAATCATGCCGAGCGGCGGCTGTTCGGTTTCTTCTCGTTTTTGCGATAGGGGAAATTGAATCTTCCCGCGTTGATTCCTGCCACCCACTGGCGGAAGCTCATGAATTTGCCGTTGTTTTCCACCTTTATATCCGTAAGCTTCGTGTCCTCGTAGCTTGCGAAGGGCTCGATGCAGTCGATATCGGGGAGCTTGGCAACATAAGGATACTCGCCCTGACGGACTATGAGCACCTCGGCATACTCCTTCTCCTTTACAAGATGCTGCATATCGAAGGGAGACACAAGGTCATGCTCGATGCCGTTGTAGTCTACCTCCTTGCCGCAGACAGCACTTATCTTTGAAAGGAACTCGATCTCCTTGGAGCTGAAGCACAGCCAGTTGCTGCAGTTTGAGAGGATCGTCTCGGCGCAGTCGCGGTACTTCTGTTTGAGCTGGTTATATGACTGGATGCAAAGTATGTATCTGATATTTCTCGAACGAGCCTCGCTTATTCTGTTATCGAAATTGGGAATGGCGGGCAGGTTTGAAAATTCATCCAGCACGAAATTGACTCTGACGGGCAGTCTCTCGCGGTCTCTGTCAGAGGCGGTGACGATGAGAGTTTCGTAGCACTGGGTGAAGAAAGCATTTACAAGGAAGCTGAGATTTCTTCGCTCATCGGGATAGATGATGTAAATAACGGTCTGTCTGTCGCCTAATTTTGTTATATCAAAGGTGCTGTCGCAAAGCATATTCTGCAGAATGGTGTTCTGGGTAAAGGGAGACAGTGCCGCAAACAGTGTGCCGAATATGCAGGAACGGGTTCTGTCCGCCTCCAGATCAAGCACCGTATGGAGACCGAATGCCGCAGTGGAATGAGGGTCCATGTCCTCAAGCATACTCTTCAGGTAGTGTCTGTTCTCTTCGAGACAGAGCTGGATGAGGTTCTTTATGTTGAAGTGATCCATGGGCACCGAAACCATAAGGGACAGTGCCAGCGCCGTAAGATAGGTCTTTGCCGCGTCTATCCAGTAGCGGTCATCGGTGCATTCCTCGCTTGGAGCGCACACCGAATCCACAAAATCGTTGATGCTCTGGACAGCCTCTGCCTCCTTGCCCTCGGCATTGTATCTGTATGCCTGTGCCATGGGGTTCCAGCAGTGGGAGGTGCCGGGTTTTCTAAGGTTCAGCACATAGACCTTTGCGCCGAGCTTTTCCGCCCTGCCTGCCGTCTTTCTGTAGATCTCACCCTTGGGGTCATTTATCACGGCACTCTCGCCGCTCTCAATAATTGAGCCGACGGTGGAAAATACCGTTGTTCTCGTCTTTTTACAGCCCGTAGGGCCGATGATGATGGAATGGCTGTCGCTGTTGTCAACGTACAGCTTGCCTGATGCGTAGTACACAGGAACACCTGCGTTCTTTATCTTGCTTCTGCCCTTTGAAAAAGGCACAGCGTTCTTGAGTATCTCTTCCCTTTCCGCAAATCTGCTCTGACTCTTGGTTATATATCTCTTATACTTTGATTCATACATTTTCGTTTTCCCCCTTTTCAAAATCCACTGCAAAACCGATCACGTTCCCGCTCTTTTTCGAGCCTTCGCCGTCTGAAAGATTGACCTCCTTTACATCAAAGAGTTTTTCAAGCCTGTCCGTCACCTCACTTTTCCACGGCTCTGATGAGATCAGAGTGCAGGCTACATATGCTTCGTTGTCCTTCATAAAGTACATGAAAGCGTCGAAGTAATCATTGGGATAGTGTCTGTTCCAGTCCGAAATGTCGATGACCGCCCGTCCCTCAAAGCGGTTTTCAAAGCGTGTACACTGATGCTTGGATTCCCACAAAAATCTGTCGATCTCCCTGAAATGCTCGTTCATGGGAACGAACGGGAAATCAAATTCAAAAAAATCCCCTTTTATCATCTCTCTGCAATAGGTGATTGCTTTCTCATAATCCCCTTTTATCAACCTCAAAAATATCAACCTCCGTTCTGTTAATGAAAATTCAGTGTATAAATTTTCAGAGAATACAAAAAGCTCCTAATCATTGATTCAGAAGAATCATAATTGGGAACTTCAATTGTCAAACAACGAAATGCTCGGAACTTTGAAAACAGACATTATTGGTTACTTTGGAAGCATATTCATAGTGATATTCGATTGTGGAAAATTCTCTTCGGCAAATTCCCGCATACGTTCTCTGCCGAAAATGTGGTTTGAATGGATGTTAATTGACCTGACGGAAATATTGCGTTCCTTCATCCACTGAAGAAGATCAAGCCCTGATTCACTGTCGGGTCCCAGGTCATAATCAAGGGTCACCGACTCGAACTTCATGACAGACATAAGCATCTTTGCAGTTTCCGCATCTCTGCAGCATTCATAGCCTGCCTTTGGGAATTCCCTGGTGTCATCTACAAACAGTCTCAAAACATCTCTCCTTTATTATTTATTCATTACCGGTGAATAAATTTACACTAACCCCCTATCTATGTTGTTATGTAAAGGTGTGAAGGATTTTAGCCCGAAGTAAGGGGCTCCTTGCCCATATTAGTATAGCAGTAAAATGTACTTTGTCAAGAGCGGTTGAAAAAATTTTTTTCATGTCGTTTTGAGAAGTAAAAAAGCGTCCCGAAACGGGACGCTTTCTGTTACTTAAGCATCGCTTGCCGATACGGCGCTGTTCATATAATTTTGTAATACCTGCTTAGGGTCGTCGCCTTTTGTGAGGCTTTTCAGCACCTCGTCCCAACTGCCTTCGGCGCAGGGAGTGAGGGAATAAGCCTCGCGGAGAGAGAAAAACACGCCGCTGCCGTCGGCAGGGACTTTCCCTTCCCCGTAACGGCTGTCCTCTGCAATGAGCATTTCCGCAAGTTCGATTGCCGCCTTGCGTTTAAGCGGGTCTGACATGGCTGACCTTGTTATGAAAAAGCCCTCGGAAAAGCCGCCGAAAAATGCGGCGCATCTGTAGCTTTCGCCCTTAAGCGATGCCGCTTCGCTTTCGCTGAGTACGGCAAAAACCGCCTTATTATCGGTAAAAAGCTCGTAAGGATTCGTGTCGGAGGGGGCAAAGGCGCCCGATCTGACAAGAGAGGAAAACAGCTCGAAGCCGTCAATCCAATGGGCTTCGGGGGCTTTGGGGTCTATCTGCGAATTGGTGCGCAGGGTCATCAGATACACAAAGAAAAGCTCGCTGTCGAGGGCGTTGTCCGCAAAGAGAAAAATATCCGAATCGGAAATTTTCTCTGCTGTCTCCCCGGGGTCGATACTGCCTCCCGAAAGCTCGGTGTTGACAACAAGAACCTTGCCCTCTCCCCTTACGGGAACACCGTAAGGAAGTCCCGAAGAGTCACGCAGAAGGGCAAAATCATCGATTTCAGAGGCATAATCGGGAGAATATGTGCGGATCTCATCGATGCTGACATATTCTTCACCCAGCAGGTCGCTTACCGCATAAAGAGGTCCGTAGACGATGTCGGGCGCCTTCGTCCTGTAGGTCGCGCTGTCGGGCAGTGACAGCTTATATGCCTCATCAGCGGCAACGGAGGAGTAGAAAAGGGTTATATAGCTGTATTTTGAGGTGAAGTCGGACAGTACCTCTGCGGTTATACCGCTGTCGGAGGCACCGCCGAGGGTACTGTAAAATCGCAGTTCCACTTCTGAGGCTTCCGCAGGTTTTTCGCTTTGCTTGTTTTCTGAGCAGCCGCACAGCAGAAGAATAAGCACTGCCGTAAATAATGCAAAAATCCGTTTGCTCATAGGGTCTCTCCGTAAATCTGTCAGAGTATATCAGTATACAACGGTGTCTACCTGATCTTCTGCGTTTTCAAGGGTCACGGTAAGACGGGCAGGCAGGCACACGATGACCTCACCGCCCTTTGTGATAAATCCCTGATGCACACAGCTTCTGTCGGGGCAGTCGGCGCTTTTTACCCTGACCGCCCCGTCTGATATTTCGAGCGTGTTCATGTGTCCGTTCTGCTCAATGACTATCTCTCTGTCGGTGTCAAGAGGATACCGCCCGTAGATTTCGCCGTTTACGGTTACCACCGCCTGCGCCGCAGGGGCGCTTCTTGAGGGCAGGGAAGAAAGAAATATCACAAGGCTTGCAAGGAGCAGCACGGCAATTACAATGATATCTCCGAGTTTAATTATCTTTTCATTGTTTTTCATAAATATCTACATCTTTTCCAATTGTAGATTCATTATTTTTCATTGTTCTTCACGACATTACATGGTGTACATTCTGTACATTGCCTCAGCGCAGACTCTCATATGCTTGATAAGATCGTCCATGCTCAGGCTCTCATTTGCCTCGTGGAGGTTTGTGGGGCTGTCGAGATTTGCAGGTCCGAAGGCTACACCGCGGTTTGCAAGGGCGCGTGCGTAGGTGCCGCCGCCTGTTGAATAGCATTCGCCCTTCTCGCCTGTTACGTCCTCATAGCACTCGCAGAGAGTCTTGATAAGAGGATCATCGGTGGGCAGGTATATGGGAGCCTTGTTCTCAACAATGTTGATATCAAGACCGAGAGAAGCCGCCTTTGCCTTGAGCTTATTTTCGATCTCCATGCCGTCGGCAGTGACGGGATAGCGGATATCAAGAGCGATTCTGAGCTTTCTGCCCTGAGTCTCGATAATGCCGAGATTGAAGGTCAGCGCACCTGAGGGCTCATCCTCGCAATCAACACCGAAGCCTGAGCCGTCGGTATTGCAGAGAAGTGAGCAGAGAGTGCTGAGCCATTCCTCACGGAGCTGAGCGTTGAGGGCTTCAAGCACCGCGGCGGCGGAGTTTATGCCGTTTGTGGGGCACATTGCATGAGCGGAGCGTCCCTTAGCAAAAACGGTATTGCCCTTTATCTCGCACTCACAGCCCGTATTCTTTATGCTGTCCATTGCAGAAAGGTCGATATCACTGTCAATTACTGCGGCGGTTTTCTCGGCTACGCAGTTGAAAGCACTGCCTGCATTGAAAGAGGAAAGCCTGCTGTTTTCAGGAATATCAGCGAAAATCTCAAACTGGAGAATGCCCTTTTCGCGGTTGCAGACGGGGTATTCGGAGTCAGGAGTGAAGGCAAATTCGGGCAGAGGCTCTGCACCGAAGTACATTTCCATATCCTCCATGCCCACTTCCTCGCTTGCGCCGAAAATGCAGCGAAGTCTGCGTTTGCCTTCGATCCCAAGCGCTTTGATTGCCTTCATGCAGTAGAGAGAAACAACTGCCGCACCCTTATCGTCGGCAACACCGCGTCCGTAGAGTCTGCCGTCGCGAATGGTCAGAGTAAAGGGGTCGCTTTCCCAGCCCTCGCCTGCGGGAACAACGTCAACATGGGTCAGCACACCTGCATAGGTCTCCCCCTCACCTGTTTCAGCGTGACCTGCGCCGTTGCCGATATTCTTAACGGTAAAGCCCATTTCCTCAGCTCTGCCGAGAATGTATGAAAGTGCCGCGGCACTGCCTTCGCCGAAGGGCTTATCCTCGCCCTGTGCCTCACGCACAACGGAATCGATGGCAACGATGCCTCGGATATCCTCTATAATATCGTCCTTGTAGCTGAGAATCAGCTTTTCAAGCTCTTTATTCATGGTAAATGCCTCCGATTTGTATATAATGTATAATGTATTTTACCACACAAATCTGCTCTTTGCATTCTCTTCTATTGACTAAAAGGAAATTTAAATGTAAAATATCTGTAAACTAAAGCTTTGAAGGAGGCGCACCCATGCTTCTTGCTATAGATATCGGCAATACAAACATAACTCTCGGCGCATTCGAGGGGGACGAGCTTCGCTTCACTTCCCGTCTCGCCACCGATACAAGCCGTACAGAGGATCAGTATGCCATTGAGATGAAGATAACCCTTGAGCTTTACGGCATAGAGCCCTCTCAGATAAAAGGCGCTGTCATCGGCTCGGTAGTGCCTCACATAACCCGATACATCGCAAACGGCGTAAAGCGCCTGTTCGGTTTTGAACCGCTTATTCTGGGACCCGGTGTGAAAACGGGACTTAATATATTGATAGACAATCCTGCACAGCTTGGTGCCGACCTTGTGGCGGTTTCCGTGGCTGCAAAGGCAAAATATCCCCTGCCCAATGCAGTGTGCGATCTGGGCACCGCAAGCACCATTTCCGTTCTTGACGGCAAGGGAAATATGCTGGGCGGTATAATCTTCCCCGGTCTGCGCACCTCCCTAAATGCACTTGTCGCAAACACTGCACAGCTTACACAGATAAGCTTTGACACTCCCTCAAGGGTCGTGGGCAAGAATACCATCGAGTGTATGCAGTCGGGCCTCATGTTCGGTGCGGCGGCTCAGCTTGACGGTATGCTCATGCGGGTCGAAAGGGAGCTTGGCGAGAAGGTCACCGCCATTGCAACGGGCGGCTTCTCCCAGAGCATCGTGCAGAATTGCGAGAGGGAATTCCTCTTTGCAGAAAATCTCGTGCTGGAGGGTCTTAAAATTATCTGGGATAAAAACCGGTAAGCTGGTTTTTATAAATTATTTTGGCGCTGCATTTTCGCAGAAAAGCAGCAGCTTGGAGGTAATTTGAAATGGCAAAAGTATCCGCAAACAAGAAGAGCAATACCCTGATGCTCACCGTCATGGCAATGCTCACCGCAGTGATCTTCCTCTTCGGACTTACGCCCATCGGCTACATCAAGCTGGGTGTTATTGAGATCACTTTCCTGCAGCTTCCCGTAATCATCGGCGCGCTGCTCTACGGCTGGAAGGCAGGTGCACTTCTCGGCACCATGTTTGGCATCACAAGCCTTATCCAGTGCTTCGGTATGAGCCCCTTCGGCGCAATGCTCCTCGGAGTAAACCCCGTTCTGACCGCTGTAGTCTGCCTTATTCCCAGATTCCTTATGGGACTTTGCACAGGCTTTATTGCTTCAATGTTCAAAAAGAACGGCTCGGTCAGAGTTGAGCGCTCCATTGTGCCCTCTCTTGCAGGCGCACTGCTCAACACCCTGTTCTTTATGACCGCACTTATCCTCTGCTTCTGGAACACTGAGGAAATCCAGAATCTTGCAGGAGGCAAGAATATCCTTTCCTTCTGCGTTGCATTCGTCGGCATCAACGGTCTTATCGAGGCTGTTGTCTGCGCACTTCTCGGCTCCGCTATAGGCCCTGCACTTTATAAGGTTCAGCAGAAGCTTACAAAATAAGTCTCTGTATGCGATGTATAAAAGAGTGCGTGATATGCGCGAAGATCATGATCTGACTCAAAAGCAGATCTCGGAGATCCTCAGCATACATCAGACAACTTATTCGGATTATGAAATCGGGAATCTGAATATCCCTGTCGAGGTTCTTATAAAGCTTGCAAGGTTATATGAAACAAGTATAGATTATCTCGTCGGATTTACAGATGACCCAAAACCTTATCGATAAAAGAAACAGCCCCCACGAAATTAGCGTTGTTCTTAACGGAGAATTATAGGAAGCACGTTTTTCCTATCTTTTCTGCCGAAAAGAACCAGCATCGCATTTGTATGTACAATTGCAGTTGGGCAGTTGCCCAAACCCATCTACAACAGAAAAAGAGAAGGTTCAACCGATTGGTCGTTCCTTCTCTTTTCTTTTTAATGAA
>JAZSJQ010000002.1:0-4860 GCA_045534445.1 Acutalibacteraceae bacterium | reverse complement strand
ATAAGCCCAGCTTGCGTTCTCGAATGCGATGGGCTGTACGCCCTTTACGATTGCATCGGGATCAAAGCCCTTGGAGAGACAGAGTTCACGAGCAGCCTCAAGGGATTCGATGCCGTACTCAGCCATGCAGGCTTCGATTTTGGCAAGTCTTCTTTCCTTGCCTTCAAACTTTACATCATTGGCCATTGTAGTGACTCCTTTCTCTTATTCTTCGCGAGGATCGATGTACTTAGCAGCGCCGTCAAAGCGACCGTAAGAACCGATGTTAGCCTCGTATGCCTCTGCAGGATTTACGCCGTGGCGGATAGCCTCGAGCATCTTGCCGAGACGGACGAACTGATAGCCGATAACCTCGTTGTTCTCATCGAGAGCAAGCTTGGTAACATAGCCTTCAGCCATCTCCATGTAACGAACGCCCTTAGCCTTGGTGGAGAACATGGTACCTACCTGGGAACGGAGGCCCTTACCGAGGTCCTCAAGACCTGCGCCGATGGGAAGACCGTCTTCAGAGAAAGCAGTCTGGGTGCGACCGTAAACGATCTGCTTGAAAAGCTCGCGCATAGCAACGTTGATAGCGTCGCAGACGAGGTCAGTGTTAAGAGCTTCGAGAATGGTCTTGCCGGGGAGGATCTCAGCAGCCATAGCTGCGGAGTGGGTCATACCGGAGCAGCCGAGAGTCTCAACGAGAGCCTCTTCGATGATGCCGCCCTTGACGTTGAGGGTGAGCTTGCAAGCGCCCTGCTGAGGTGCGCACCAGCCTACACCGTGAGTAAGACCGCTGATGTCCTTGATTTCATAAGCCTTGACCCATGCGCCCTCTTCGGGGATGGGAGCGGGACCGTGGTGAGGACCCTTGGCTACAGGACACATTCTTTCCACTTCATGGGAATAATTCATAGTATTGTGCTCCTTTCGCATAATCCTTGTTAGATTGCCACTGATTATTATACCAAATTGTTATCTTTTTAGCAAGCCCAATATTAGAAATAGAGGGTGCAAATTTTGGACAAGATGCATAAATTAAGTAAGAGGTAAGAGGGAAGGGGGCGGCAGGCGATTTGCGCACTGCCGCCGACGGTCAAGGCGTGTCGGGTCAGGTCCCGAGCGAAGCTGGCTGTCAGATGGAGGTAAGTGTCCACGATACACCCACATCGGGGGTGTATCCATAGTGGGAAGGATTATGGGGTGCGGTTATGAGCACATTGCAGCCTGTGAAGGCGAGATCGCCGATGGTTCTGAGGCTTTCGGGGAGCTCAAGCGTGCAGAGATTCTTGCAGCCCCAGAACGCAAAGGAGCCCAGTGCGATGACGGTCTCGGGCAGGGTCACGCTCTCAAGGGCGGTGCAGCGATAGAATGCCTGAGTGGGAACGGCAGAAATACCCACGGGGAGCTCAACCTCAGTGATGAGACGGCAGGAGCTGAAAGCGTTGCTGCTGAGCTTTTTTACGGAATCGGGGAGAATAACACTTCCCGCCTTGCACTGAGGGCAGCGGATAAGTGCAGTCATGGACTTGTCCGTAAGCATACCGTCGCAAGCTGCATAGTATTCGCTTTCCTTGTCCACAGTGAAGCCCCTGAGGGAGGTGCAGTCAATGAAGAGAAAGCGGTGGATAGCGGCAAGGGAGGCAGGAATGGCTATTTCGGTGATTTCCGAACAGCAGGAGAGTGCATATCTGTCGATGCTTCTGACACCTGCGGGGATAGTCAGCAGACCTTTTTTCAAAGGTGAGACAAATAATATCTCGGTGCGGTTCTTGTCGAAAAGAATGCCGTCCTCAGCAGAGAGAGCGGTGTTAGCCTCATCGACGGCGATATCGGCAAGAGAAGTACAGCCCTGAAAAGCACAGGAGCCCACGGAAAGAACAGAGGAGGGAATGAAGAGCTCCCTGAGGGAGGTGCATTCAGAAAAACAGAAGCTGCCGAGGGAGAGGACACTGTCGGGAACAGTGATTCTCTCAAGGGAGGAGCACTGCGAGAATGTACTTTCAAGAGTTGTCACGCCGTGGGGTATGTTTATTTCCTCAAGGCTGCTGCAATGCGCAAAGGCGGAAGAACCGAGAGAAGCTGCACTGTCGGGAAGGTGTATCCTTCTGATTTCGGAGCAGAAAAGGAACGCACAGCTGTCGATGGAAAGGACGCCGTCGGGCACGGTAACATCATCTTTTCTGCCGACGGGGCAGCGCAGGAGCTGAGTTTTATCCTTGTTGTAGAGTATGCCGTCAACGGTCGAATAGAGAGGGTGATCCTCAGAGACCTCAAGAGCTGAAAGAGCGGCATGGTCTTTTGCAGTGCCGACCACCTCAAAAGCGATCTTTTCTGTGCAGGAGGGATAAATGAGCTTTGTTATCTTCAGGCAGGAAAGAAATGCCTCGCTGTCGATCTTGCGGACGCCGTCGGGGACTGCAAACTCACCTTCGACAGAGACAGGACAGCGGACAAGACGTGTCATATCCTTGCTGTAAAGCACTCCGCCGACGCTTCTGAAATAGGGGTTGTCCTCGGAGACATCGATGTTTTCAAGGGACGGGCATTCGATGGCAAAGGAGGCGTGTGCGGAGCTGACGCCTGAGGAAAAATGTATGGTTTTAAGAACGGGACATCTGAAAAATGACGGGTTTTCGAGTTTTTCAAGGGTTTCGGGCAAAACAACGTGTTCAATGGTCTCGGAGGTAAAGGAGTGTGCGCTGATGACCGCAACGGGGGAGCCGCCAAGGTCAGAAGGGATCACCACATGGCTGTCGGAGCCGACATAGCCGATGATCTTTGCCTTGCCGCCATCAATGATGAAGCGGAAATCGGATGAGGGGGAGTGGGTCTGATTCTTCATAATGAGTTTCTCCTTTCAGCAATCGGTTATAACTGCCTCGGGCTTATCCACAAAACCCGGGGAGGGCGACTGATTTAAGCGAACTTTTTCGAACACTTCCGCGAAAATGAGAAAAACAAAAAGAAACCTCAACATTCCGTGGAGATCAAAGGCAAACTTCGGACTCAGGAGCAAGGTTTCTGAAAAATGGGAATTATAATTATACATCAAAAAATATAAATGTCAATAGCTGAAATATAATTTTTTGAAATATTTTTATATTCAAAACAGAAATAGAGAAAAGAGGCTGCCGCAGCAGCCTCTTTCAGTATAAAAATCAATTACTCAATAATCCATGTCACGCCGTCGTCGATTTTTGAATATCCGTAATAGTATGCCCTGTGATGTGCATAGACAGTTATGGTGCAGCTTTCAAATGGAGCATCGCCGATGCTCACAACACTGTCAGGGATTGTTATTTTACGGAGTTTTCTGCAGTTAAAAAATGCCGATTCGCCGATGGTCGTGACACCTTCGGGTATTGTTATCTTCTCGAGATTCTTGCAGGAGAAAAAGGCATTTTCTCCGATGTCCGTTAAGCTGACAGGCATTACGATCTCGGTCAGCTCTTCGCAGCCTCTGAAAGCATCGTCCCCGATGACCGTGACGCTGTCGGGTATGATGACAACGTCTGTCTTTCCGGGAGGACAGCATATAAGCTCAGTAAATGATTTGTTGTAAAGAATGCCGTCCATGGCTGCAAAATAAGGATTTGCTTTGCTTACATTGATATCGGCCAAGCGGTAGGAGTTGTTGAAGACACTCTCACCGATGCTCATGACACCTTCGGGAATAGTGATCTCGGTCAGATTCCAGCAGGATTGAAAAGCCATATCACCGATGCTCGTGACATTTTCGGGAATAGTGATCTCGGTCAGGTTCTGGCAGGAGGAAAATGCCATATCGCCGATACTCGTGACACCTTCGGGAATGATGATTTCCGTCAGACAGCCGCACAAGCTGAAAGCATAGCTGCCGATAGTTGTGACGCCGTCAGGTATTGCGATCTCACGAAGGCTCTTGCAGCCGCTGAATGTATAATCTTCGATTGATGTAATGCCGCCTGACAAGGTTACTTCTGCAAGATTATCGCAGTTCATGAATGCAGAGATTCCGACATAGGTGACGCTGTCGGGCATTGTGACCCTTTTAAGAGCCTTGCAGTTATAAAATGCATCCTGTCCGATGGCTATGGCTCCCTCAGGTATGACGATCTCCTCAAGGCTCTGGCAGTTGCTGAATGCAAAATCGCCTATGCTTGTGAGATTTTTCGGCAGGGTGACTTTTTTAAGACCCTCGCAGTCGTTAAAAGTAAGATTACCGATGCTTGCAATACTGTCGGGAATGGTGATCTCGGTCAGCCTTTCACAGCCGCTGAAAGCATTTTCACCGATATATGTGACGCTGTCGGGAAGAGCGATTTCGGTCAGTCTGTCACACCATGTAAAAGCCCTATCGCCGATGTATGTGACACCGTCAGGTATATTGATCTTTTTAAGACTCTCGCACCACGCAAATGCGTCATCTCCGATGTGTGTGATGCTGTTGGGTAGGGTCACTTCGGTCAGGGTCGAGCAGTCGTCAAATGCCCCGTCACCGATAGCCGTGACCTTGGCTCCGTCAATTTCGGCAGGTATCGACAGCTTCTCGGGCTCGCCGATAAAGCCTGTTATAGTCACTTCGCCGTCCGAGACCGTGTATTCGAGATATTTCAGATCATTGCCGCAGCCGCCAAGGCAGAGACAGCCAAGAAGCAAGGAAAATGCACAGATCACGGAAATGATTCTTTTGAGATGTCTTTTCATAATATTATCCCCTTTCTGTTTTGCGAAAAGCAATGCCATACTTAATAAACACATGAGAAATGCGTTTTTGCTCACAGAAGAAATATTTTTGAAAAAAGCCCGCACAGACTGTGCGGTCTTTTTAAATCAATATCAAAATTCTTCTCTCAGCTTATAAATTTCGCCCTGAGTGCTGCCTGTGCGGACGAG
>JAZSJQ010000044.1:0-45554 GCA_045534445.1 Acutalibacteraceae bacterium | reverse complement strand
CGCAAAGCTCTTTATCCTTGACCCAATACAGGCTTACCTCGGAGCAGATGTGGATATGCACCGAGCCAACGAGGTTCGACCGCTGCTCCATGCATTCTCACAGGTTGCGGAGCGCACAGGCTGTTCAATGGTGCTGATAGCTCACATTGGCAAGAAGAAACAGAACGCACTTCGCCGCAGCCTCGGCACGATGGATATACCTGCTGCCGCAAGAAGCATCTTGTTTGTAGGACACACGGCAGAAAGCCGTATGATAGCGCAGGTAAAAAACAGCCTCCATCCTCTCGGCAGGTCATTGACCTTCGATATAGACGGCGGTTTTCACATCACAGGCGAATCGAATATGACCGCTGAGGAGCTGTGCAATGTCGCTGACAGCGGTGTGGCATTAACCAAGGGTGATGTCGCAGTAGAGAAGCTCATTGAGCTGTTGAGTGATGGCCCGATGCCCAGCGAGGTGATTATCTCTCGATTCAAAGAAATGGGTATCAGCAAACGTACAGTTGAAGATGCCAAGAAGAAAGCCGGAGTAAAATCACGACGTATAGACAAGGTCTGGCACTGGGAGATTTAAGACCGCAAAGAGGCCTGCAATGTTGCAATGTTAAGAAAACGGCGCAGTTAAGCCAATAATCGCCAAAATTCAAGATTGCAACATTGCAATCTTACCTGCGTTGCAATGTTGGCGAGTGAAGATGATCACGGTGAGCATCTTCACTTTTGGGCAGAAGCAAAAGCCTGCCATGAGTGGACAAAATGTCCACTCACGGTGTCAAGAACGCTGCATCAGCTAATTACGCAGCTATGGTCCTCGGAGAGCGCAAGGCATTTTTGATGCGAAGTGTCAAAAGTGCTTTTGCGTTACTCTTGGCAAGAGTAACAGAACCACCAGCCGGAGGTTTTGACCGGCAGAAAGGAGAAAATCACGAAACGAACAATCAGCGCCATGGTTGGCAAAGGCTCGGTAAATCACAACAGCAGAGCGTTCAAGGCAGAGAATGTTGACGGAGAACGCACCGAGCAGAATATCAACTATTGTAACGAAAATATCAGAGAGGTCTATCACGAACTGTTTGACGAGGCTCTGGAACGCTACAATGACCGTCAGAAACGAGCCGACAGACGGATAGACGATTATTACGAGAAGATACGCACATCTCGTCAGGAGAAACTCTTCCATGAACTGATACTGCAGATAGGCAACAAAGACGATATGGATGCACAGACCGATAATGATCAGCTTGCAAAAACTATCCTCGATGAGTATTATCAAGGTTTTCAGCAGCGCAACCCAAACCTTCGAGTATTCTCTGCTCACCTACACATGGACGAAACCACTCCGCATCTGCACATCGACTTTGTACCGTTTACTACGGGAAGTAAGCGAGGTCTTGACACCAGAGTGTCCCTCAAGCAGGCTCTTGCCGCTCAAGGCTTCACCGGAGGTACAAGACAGGACACAGAGTGGAATCAATGGGTACAATCGGAGAAAGAGCATCTCGCCGCTGTAATGGCTCGACACGGCATAGAGTGGGAGCAGAAAGGCACTCACGAACAGCATCTATCGGTGCTCGACTATGAGAAAAAGGTTCGAGCCGAAGAAGTAGCGGAATTAGGTGCAGAAATCGTCGAAAAACGCATCGAGTTAACGACTTTGGAGCATCAGATAGGAAACTATCAAGACGGAATCATCGAGCTTAAAAAGTGGCAGGAAACCCTCGAAACAGCACCCGAATATCAGCTGCCCGAACCGCAGGGATTGATGAGTGCAAAGACCTATGGCACACGGTATGCAATGCCGGTTGTGTTTAAGCTGAAGCAGGTTATCGAAACACTTGTCCATCGGTGTATCGAAGCGTGGAACGCCTACCACAGGCTCAATACAATGAACGGCAAACTGTATCAGGAGAACGATTATCTCCGCTCCGAGAATGACCGTCTCACATCAGATATTACCTATCTGACGGGTCGTCTTAAGGACTACAAACTGCTGCATAAAGTCTTCGGTCGTAAGCATATGGACGATATGCTTGAGCAGGCAAAGCAAGCACAGAAGAACAAGCGAAACAAGACAAGATAGCAACTCTGGTAAGTCTTCAATTTGAAGACTTACCACTCCTAAAATCGAATTTGGTAAAGCGTCAATTTGGACTTGGCGCTTTACCATAGCCACTATACAACGGCGACATTTAGAGGCATAAAAAGCGCATAACAATGCGATATTTCAATTGCATAATTGAAAAGGAAAGGTGATTTGACCTATCTCACGAAAAACGCACTTCTAAATCCCCACACCATTAATGGTGAACGAACAAATAAACATCGAAGACTTTGCCTATAGTCAGCCCTTTCACAACAGTTGAAATGTATTGAAAATACTCTCAAAAATGGTATAATATAGTAAATATATATTAGGAGGGGTAAAGGTGTCTGAAAAACTGAATCTTCACAAAGAGCCTATTGAGGTTCCCTTTGCTGCGGAGGATACAGCGCCGTATATATTCATCAGCTATGCCCATGATGACAAGGAGCGGGTATTCCCTATCATCAAGCGCATCTACGAGAAAGGCTGGCACATCTGGTTTGACCAAGGAATTGAAATCAACACAGATTACAACGAATGCATTGCCGACCACATCACCGGCAGCGCAGTGGTGCTGCTGATGGTGACTGAACGTTCCGCTGCCAGCAAGTTTGTTACCAAAAAAGAGATACTGTATGCGTTGAACAATGACATCAAGGTTATCTTATGTATGCTAGACGAAGCAAAACTCCCCAGTGGTATCGAACTAAATACCGCAGATTATGACGAATACCCCCGCATACGCATCACGGAGCAGCCCGAGTTGGAGCTTTCGCCGCTGTATGAGGCTCTGGAGTGGTTGGAGCGAGGCGAGGAGCGTATTGCCAAGGGCGTTAAAATCAATGTGCCAGCGACTGACGTGCAAGCAGAGAACTATGTTGAGGGCGAGGATGATTATAAGTTTGAACAAATCACCAATGACACGGTTCGATTGACGAGGTATTTCGGCGATGATACCGTGGTAATTGTGCCCGCAGTATACAAGGGTATGCAGGTCGCGGAGCTTGTGGGTACGTTTGTGCGCAACGAAAACATCACTGACGTGACCATTCCCAACAGCATTACCAGTATCGGCTTTGCAGCGTTTTTTGGCTGCGCCGGACTAACCAGCATCACCATCCCCGACAGCGTTACAAGCATTGGCTTTGGGGCGCTCGAAGGCTGCACCGCACTGACTATTCACTGCGTCCCCGATTCATATGCGGAAAGATATGCAAAGTATTATAAAATCCACTTTACTGCCGACCTGCAGAAAACCGAACGAACTGAATTTCCAAAGCGAGACTGTAATATCCCATTCCGCAGCGACAGCAAGACACCTTTTGCTTTTTGCAGCTATGCCCACGCAGACAAAGGAACAGTCTTCCGCCTCATGGATAAGTTGCACCGTGAAGGCTGTATGTTGAGATACGACGAATTGGAGCGCAATCAGCCGGACTGTTTTATGGACATTCTCAGTTCCTCCTGCGCATGTGTTATAGTATTCCTTTCTGCCGGTTATCTTGCCGATGACGCCAGAATGACCGAGCTGATAACCTCTGCCAATACTGGCAAAGAGCTCATCGTTATAAATCTGGACGGCAGTTCGCTGCCCAGTGATTTGGCGCTACAACGCAGCGGTAATCAGGATTATATTATAAGCGATAAACCGGAGAGCGAGATTATTACCGGTACGGTTAACCACCTCAATGCCCTGGGCTGCTGTTTCCGCATTGAGCCTATACCCTTTGAATATATCGCGGTTGATGATAAGATAACGCTGACAAGGTATATAGGTAACGATGCTGTTGTTGAAATAAAAGAGTTTTATCGCAAAGGGCAGCCTACCGTTGCCATTGGTAATAGTGCATTCAGTAGCTGCACCAGACTGACCGGCATCACCATCCCCGACAGCGTTACAAGCATTGGCGCTAGGGCGTTCGATGGCTGCACTGCACTGACTAACATTACCATCCCAGACAGCGTTACCAATATTGGCGCTAGGGCGTTTGGAAACTGTGCCGAATTGACCAGCATCAATATTCCCAACAGTGTTACTATCGTTGGTGAGTATACCTTCACTGACTGCACCGGACTGACCAGCATCACCATTCCCGACAGCGTTACCAGTATTGGTGATAGTGCGTTCAAAAACTGCACAAGACTGACCAGCATCACCATCCCCGACAGCGTTACCAGTATTGGTGATAGTGCGTTTAGAGATTGCACCAATCTGACCAACATCGCCATTCCCGATAGCGTTACACACATTGGCATCGAAGCATTCTATGGCTGCACCGAACTAATCGCAATCACGGTAACCGAAGCAAATCCGAATTATTATGACGAAGACGGTGTGCTATTCAGCAAGCAAAACACCTTGATTACCTATCCAATCGGAAAATCAACTGCTATTTACACTATTCCCGACAGCGTTACCAGCATTGGACAAGGCGCATTCTACGGCTGTGCCGAACTAACTGATATTACTATCCCTGACAAAGTTGCCAGCATTGGCAATTGGGCATTCAAAGACTGCACTGGACTGACCAGCATCACCATCCCCGACAGCGTTACAAGCATTAGCGATAGTGCATTCAGAGATTGTACAGGATTGACCGATATCGCAGTAAGTGAAGGCAATCCAAATTATTATGACGAAGATGGCGTGCTGTTCAGCAAGAAGAACCAGTTACTGTTATATCCAATTGCAAAATATACTTCTGCTTACACAATCCCCGATAACGTTACAAGCATCGAGTATGCGGCGTTCGAAGGTTGCACAAGACTGACCAGCATCACCATCCCCGACAGCGTTACAAGCATTGGTAAGGATGCGTTTTGGGGCTGCACTGGAGTGACCGATATTGTCATTCCCGACAGAGTTACCTACATTGACAAGTATGCATTCCAAAATTGCGAAAATCTTACCGTAATTTGCAGTCCCGGTTCCTACGTCTGGCAATACTGCGAAAAAAATAACATTTCCCACAAAGCTTCAAAGTGCAAATCCCACGCTATCATCATAATCCTTGCCATCCTCACCGCGCTTGCGGCAGGCGGCGCTGCGGTTCAGCTTTCAGGATTGTTCGATATCCTTGGCTGGCTTGTTGATCTTCTGTAAATCCGTTCGCGAGTAAATCGGTAGTTAATAAACTTCATCTATATCGGAAGTAGTGGAAGAATTCGTATCGTTAAGTAGTATAACATAGGAGGAACAGTAAATGATTGAGAATGCAAACAGAAAAATCCATATCCCGTTTAAGGCGTGCGAAGACACCCCCTATATATTTGCAAGTTATTCGCACGACGATAAAGACTTGGTATACCCTATTATTTCAAAGATATATGAGGCAGGATGGAATATTTGGTATGACGAAGGAATTGAGATTGATTCAGAATACGATGATGTCATTGCAAATCACATAGTAAACTGCGATCTTTTTATCTTGTTTGTGTCTAACAGTTCTGTTAAGAGCGAGTATATACGAAACTTTGAATTAAAATTTGCTATTCGAAACAAAAAGAAGATTTTGACATATTGGATTGAAAATGTCTTAGAGATTCCTTCTGGTATAGAAATGCTTCTGATTGATAGCAAAGCCGTAACAGATGCTACGATAACAAGTGAGCTTGGCGGCATACAAAATTACGGGCAAAGAAAAGCAATTGGACATATCAGAGAGCTTGCGTCTGGTACGCCAGATATAAATGCTGACTGGGAATATGTACAGAGTTCCAACGGGGTAAAAATCACAAAATATAAGGGACACAATAAAGTGGTTGGAATTCCATCGACAATAAATGGTATGCCAGTCACGCAATTAGGTGGTTCCACCTTGGGCGGTGTTTTTAAGGACAATGGTGAGGTTGAAACGATATTTATACCTGAGTGCGTTGAGCACATTGGTCCATTCGTGTTCGCAAACTGCAGATCACTTAAATCGTTGATAATCCCGAGAAAAGTCAAATCTTTAGCATGTACATTTTTTGGTTGCACGTCAATGGAATACATAACAATACATGAAGGTGTAACGCACATGGAATCCGATATGTTTAGAGGTTCATCGCTGCCTCTGATTCAGTGCGTGAAAGACTCTTATGCGCATGACTTCGCAAGGCGATTTGGAATGAGATTTGAATTGTATGAACCCGAAAAAGAAGATGCATATATTCAAGCTTTGTTGGACGGAACCGAAGAATTACCTGAAAGCATAAAAGAAGCTGAAATACCAGTAAGTGAATTAATAGCTGCCTTTGAAACAGCTGAACCCGATAGAGAATTTTATGCTGATGCTACAAACACAAAGAACATTGTATGGTGCAACGATGCTCCCTATGCGGTGCTAAGTGTGCACAGGGATGATATATATACAATACTACCAATAATATCTGAACTGTACAGCAGAGGATTTAATATTCGTTCGTGCGAAAACGAGGATGAGATTGGTCGTGCGAAATTGATTATGAGCAAGAATTGCAAGTTGTTTTTGCCATGTGTGACAAAGAGCTATACAAACTCAGATATGATGGCGTGCGATTTTGGTTTTGCCGAAGAATCAGGCAAGCCGTTCACTATTATGAATCTTGAGCAATGCTCATACCCTGCTGCACTAGCAATGAGATACGGAAGCAAGCATAATCTTTGCTTATGGGAGCACTCAAGCAATGATATGATGGCGCGGATAGAAGAACAGCTTAAGCAACACGGATGTTTTATATCTGACTCTGAAGGGAAAATAAAGGCACGATCTTTTAATTTGCCCGACATTTCATATAAGCTCATAGAAGATGGATCTTCAATAGAAATATGTGATTGTGACGAGGGGTGTGATAGCGTTAAAATCGAAAGAGAGTACTTTGGACTCAAAGTAAAGTCTATAGGTGAATTTGCGTTTTCAAGATGCAGTTTTTCAATAATAGAGATTCCTGACACAGTAACTACAATTGCACATTTTGCATTCAGTGACCTAAAAAAAGCGAAAAGCATTCGATTGCCGGAAGGGATAGAAAGCATAGGTGATTGCGCTTTCAAAGATTGTATATGTCTAGAAAAATTGTATTTGCCTAGATCTGTAAAGTCTATAGGTAGCAACGTTTTCGAAAATTGTCCCAATTTGACAGTCGTATGCTCGCCGTTTTCTTATGCTTGGCGTTATTGCAAGGAAAAAGGAGTACATCATTCAATAGTATAATTGCCCATTAATTTTCAAAAATGATTATTATCGTTTTTGTTTGACTGTAATTTTGACTGTAAATAGAATAACACGGCCCGTTATTGACCGGTTCAAGATGTCATATAAAACCTTGATTTTTCGCATGGTTGTGCCATTCTGTGATTTTGCGTGATAACCAGTTTTGGAGTGAATTTCAATGGGGTTCAAGAGGCCGCAGGTTCGACTCCTGTCACTCGGACCATCGTTTAGACCGCATAAACGTGATGTTTATGCGGTCTTTGTTTTATATATTTGGTGGGCTGTCGCAGAACACAAAATCTGCGGCAGCCCATTGTAAAATTATTGAGTCAAATGGTTCTGATATACTTCCAGCATTTCTGTGGCGATAAAGCCGTTTGAAAACTCCTCATAGGTCGCACCCTCACGCCGTCTGTCTTCGCTCACCAGATAGAAGCTGAAGGGACCAAAGTAATCCCAGCTGCACCAGTTCAGCCCGTTGGCATTGGCGGCATCAAGCAAATCATTCAGATATTGCAAGGTCATACCATAGTCAGCAGCAAAAATAACACCGAATTCCTGCAGCATGACGGCAACTCCGGTTTCCTTTGAAAATGCCGCGTATTTTGCAAACCTGTCATTGATATACGAGGCATCTATCACCTTGAACAGGATATCGCTCTCATCGGTAATAGTGCCGTCTTCACCTATGATAATATGTGAATTGGGAATATATTCAATTCTTTTTCCTACCGGCAGAGAATCGTGGTTTTGTTCAAACATATATTGCCTTTCTCCTGTACGGATAACCATTGCTTTCAGATTGAACCAATAGATATCTCCGGCTGCACTAAGCCGCAGAACAGAAGCATCTTCCGGCAGCACGGCTTCAAATGTGTTGTTGTAACCCCGATATTCTCCGCCGGTTCCTTCTTCCTCAATATATGTGCAGCCATCTTCTCCCACGGCATCATAATCATATTCGTTGGAAAATACCTCTTGCCCGTCTGCTGTAAGAGAAAGAGGTCCGCCCAGATGAACCTGATCAACAATGAAGCTGATTTTTGTTCCGGCAGGGAAATTTCCCTCGATAACAAATTCAGCGTCACCCACATGACGCGAAATAAAGCCCTTGCCGCTGAATACAGGATATCCACCGCCGAAATCAAAATTATCATGTATGGTCGTGTGGGTCAGCGCACTGGGCTCATAGAAGTGGAATGCCTGAGCAACCTGATCTTCAACAAGGGAGTACATGGGTTCTTTTGCAGTGTCCATCATATCCACGAAGATAAGACGATCAGGTGTATAGGTGCGAATACGCTTTATGGCCCTGCGCATAAGATCTACATATTGCGTCTCTGTAATACCATTGGGTTCGTTCATCAGGTTGAAGGAAAGCAGATTACTGGGGACATCTTTGTATCGCTCGGCCAGCATTTCCCAGAAGACGAGGAAATGCTCCTGTTCCTCGGGATTTTCCCACATCGTATCGTAAGCACTTGTATCATTTGTGTAAAAGCCGATGCTGTTATGTACGTCAAGACATATATGGGTTTCAAATTCTGCGCCCCGGGAAATCAGCTCATCCAGATTTACAAGCTTATCAAGATGCACTTTGTCGGGGTTTTCAGGGTCAAAGAACAGTCGGGTATCCAGAGGGACACGGACAAAGTTGAATCCTAATTCCGATATTTTTTTCATGTCTTCGTAACTGAATACCTGCGGTTCTCCATCGTATATGCATTCATACTGCTGCATATTCGGAATAGTAACGCCATTCCACTTCGGCAGGTTATTCCACGCAGCCTCCGGAAGCTGTGATGCCAGTTCCAATGTGCCCTCGGGCAGAACAGCAGTGCGTGTTTCTTTGTCGGATATATCTACCGAACGATTGTAGTCAATTATAAGCTCAGTTGCAGATGACGGCTTTTCTTCGGACTTGCTGCATCCGAACAGCAATCCGAACATCATCACAGCACACATAAACAGGCATAATGATCGTTTCATATGCATTCTCGCTTTCTTTGACAAACTACCGAAAATCTATAAGCATTTATCTGCTTTTGCTCTTTTCCGAGCCGTATGCATAGGAAAAATCAATAGGCGGCGCAGTGACCGAAATATATACAAATTCGGTGTCTCCGTTATTGAAAAGCCCATGAACATCGGAGTCGGCGAATCTTACAACATCGCCTGAGATGAAATCTCTTTCCTTATTGTCTGCAAGGAGAAGTTTCCCACGGCCTTTCACGGCATACCATATCTGCTCGGAGGCGGAATGGGTGTGCCGCGGCTGGGAGGCACCTGCCTCAAGATGCACCTCGGTGATGGTTACCCTGCGGCTTGAGGAGTTTGCAGGACTCAGAAGCTGTCTTGAAACCACCCCGGGATTTGATAATTCCATGATATCTTTTCCGTTTATAAATTCCATAGTATCCTCACAGTCATCACGCTGATCTGGTCAAGGCTTTTTCTTTTATAGTAAGCATCACAAAAGAGATAACGAACATGACAATCAGCGATAGATCAAATACTGAGTTAAGGCTGACAAACAAAGCCGAATCATTCCATTCGATGTAGTTTGCCAGATTTGCAAAAATGTCGTAAATAAAATGAAGGAACATGGGGAGGAGTATATTCCCCGATTTCAGATACATGACTGCAAATGAAAAACCGATTATGCCCGTCTGCAGGAAGGTGTATGTATTCCAGCCTGTTACAACGTGTATTGCACCGAAAATAAGGAAACTCAGAAATGCATATATGAGCCTGTTTTTAAGGGTTCTGTTCCCGTGAAAATAACCTTCAAGAATGAGCATACGGAAATTAAGCTCCTCAAAAAAGCCCGTTGCGATCTGCTGTAAAATAATTCTTGAAATCAGAATGCCTGAGGTAAGACCTGTTATCGATTTTACTCCCGAACACCAGACAAGCAGGTAATAAGCAAAGTAAACGATAAATCCCAAACCTGCAATAAGTGCAGGAACGAAGCCTTTTGTGGTAAAAATATCACTTGCGGGCTTTTGGTATATTTTATTTACCGCATATAGTATTATAAAGCCGAAAACAAATCTTAATGCACTGCTGAACAGGTACCAGGCAGTACCGTTGAAAAACTGCAGACCAAGCAGTGAGATTGCAGTAAATATACCTGCAATAACTACTGCCGAAAGCACGCCCGAGTATTTTTGGTTAGATGATATATTTATCACTGCTGCACCTCCGAAGAAAAATCGGCATTTTTCATGACCAGAAGCGTTACGCATTCCACATGGCTTGTATGAGGAAACATATCAACAGGTGTGATCTTTCGTACTTTATAGCCGTTCTTTGAAAAATACATAAGGTCACGTTTGAGGGTCTCGGGATTACAGGAAACATAGACGATCCTGTCGGGGGAGAGTGAGACGACAGAGCGCATGAACTGAACCGTGCTGCCTGCTCTCGGAGGATCCATAATAACAGCATCAAGATGCTGATTTTCACGGGCAAGACCCGATATGAAATCTCCTGCGTCACCGCATACGAATTCTATATTATCAATATCATTAAGCTCCGCGTTGATTTTTGCATCTTTTACAGCATCGGCATTTACTTCAACGCCTATGACCCTGCCTGCCCCTGCCTTGGCAGCGAGTATTCCAAGCGTACCCGTGCCGCAGTAAGCGTCCAGTACAATTTCACTGCCTTTAAGCTCAAGATATTCCATTGCAAGGGAATAGAGCTTTTCGGTCTGAATGGGGTTTACCTGATAGAAGGATTTCGGGGATATCCTGAATCGGCAGGAAAGAAGCAGGTCTTCGATAATACCGCTGCCGTAAAGCACCGAGCTTTTACTGCCAAGCATAAGAGCAGTTGAGCGGTCATTTACGTTATGTACAATAGTGGTTATCTCGGGGTGTTCTTTAAGCAGCGCGGCAACAAAATCCTTCTTGTGAGGAAACTCCGCCACAGAGGAAACGATGACTACCATTATCTGACCTGTTGAAAAACTGCGTTTTACCAGTACATGACGGAGAAATCCCCGCTTGCTGTTCATGTCGTATACGGTAATGGAAAACCGTCTTGCAAGTCTGCGGATCGAAGCGATTATGCTGTCCGCCTTTTCGTCTTCGATAAGACAGCTCTCAACAGGGACAATACGGTGCGAGGAGGACTGATATACTCCCGAATAAACACCTCTCCGATCTCTTCCGAAGGCGGCCTGTACCTTGTTGCGGTAGTGGTACGGATGTTCCATACCGATTATATCAGCAATACGGCAGAATCTTCCCAGAAGTCCCACCGCCTTTGCCTGCTTGAAACGGAGCTGTTCCGCATAATCCATATTCTGAAGCTGACAGCCGCCGCATTTCTTATATACGGGGCAGTTGTGAGCATTGTTTGCCATGCTGTACCTCCTCAATTACAAGTACAGATAAAGTATAGAATAACGCAGCGTAAAGGTCAATGCCGTCAGAAAAATGAAAACCCTTTTTTAACTTAGTTTTAAATGTAGCAAATACCATAATGCTTCTTGCTATTTGAAAAATCATATGTTATTATTTAAAGTACAATATGCTGAGAATGATAGAAAACGTTTTCGGCGAGCAATCAGGGAGGGTATTAATATGAGAAGATTTTTATGTGTACTGATGGCAATGCTTCTTCTGCTTTCCGTGTGCTTCGGATGCACTGCTCAGGACAAGACCGATGAGCAGAACGGACAGCCTGCTGTTTCCGACAGCTCTGCTGAGCCTGCCGAGCCTGCCGAGCCGGAGCCTGCAAAGGCAAATGTGTATAATGATGGCAGAGACCGTCCTTCAAACAGCGGTGCGCTTCAGGTAATCGACGGCAAGCTCTGCTCTGAGAGCGGCGAGCCTGTAATGCTTCGCGGCGTCAGCTCCTATGGTCTTATGACCTCCGAGCTGTTCTTCAACGAGCCTCTCTTCAGAGAAATGTCTGAGGACATGGGTATCAATGTATACCGCGCTGCAATGTATACCTATGGTGTAGGTATCGTCGGCTACTGTGCAGACGGTGACAAGGAAAGACACAAGGAAGATATAGACAAGTGTGTTGAATACGGCAGGATCCACGATATGTATGTCATTATCGACTGGCATATCCTCGATGACGGTGATCCCAATACATATATCGAAGAGGCAAAGCTTTTCTTCGCTGAAATGGCAGAGAAGTACGCAGATCACAACAACGTAATTTATGAGATCTGCAATGAGCCCAACGGTGTTGACTGGGCTCCCATAAAGAGCTATGCAGAGACCATTATCCCCATCATTCGCGAAAAGGATCCCAATGCGGTTATTATCGTAGGTAACCCCGATTGGTCAAAGGATCTCAACGCAGTAATGGCTGATCCTCTTGATTTTGACAATATCCTTTACACATTCCACTTCTACGCAGCAACCCATAAGGATGATTGGCGTGCAACCGTTGAGAACTGCAGCCAGAACGGTCTGCCCATCTTCGTAACAGAGTACGGCGTAACTGCTTCCAGCGGCGGCTTCCCCAGAGATTTTGAGGGTGCTGACACATGGATCGAGCTTCTTGAGAAGGAGAACATTTCCCATGTCATGTGGACATTCTCCAACATAGGCGAGCCCCATGCTATCATTAAACCCAACGTAACTCATTACAACAACTACACCGAGGAAGACTTCTCCGTAACAGGTCAGTGGTTCCTTGAGATGCTTCAGAAGTATAACGACTGATTCTGAATCATTCAGCCGCCCGAAATAATCTTTCGGGCGGCTGTTTTTATGCAAAAAGAAACGCCTATATGTAATATTGCTTTAAAATATTACATATAGGCAATGCTTTTATAGGGAGATACTGTCTATCAGTGCAAGTTCATCGGCGGAGAAGGAGGTGTTTTTCAGTGCGCCGATATTGTCGATTATCTGCTCTGCTTTTGAAGCACCGATAAGTACGCTTGTTATTGCATCGTCCCTGAGGATCCAGGCGAGAGCCATTTCAGCAAGAGTCTGACCGCGCTGAGCAGCGATATCGTTAAGTGCGCGTATCTGCTCGAGACGCTCATCGGTCAGAGCGCTTTCATTCAGGAATATGCCGCTTGTTTTTACTCTGCTGTCGGTGGGGATACCGTTGAGATAACGGTTTGTAAGCATTCCCTGGGCAAGAGGGCTGAAGCAGATAATGCCCTTGCCGAGTGCGGCGGAGGTCTCCTTGAGACCGTTATTTTCGATGGTTCTGTCGAAAATCGAGTACTTATTCTGGTTGATGATAAAGGGGCAGTGAAGTTCGTTCAGGATTTTTGTCGCACGGTCGAGAGTCTCACCGTCATAGTTTGAAAGACCGACATACAGAGCTTTTCCGCTCATAACAGCCTGAGCAAGAGCGCCCATGGTCTCCTCAAGAGGAGTTTCGGGATCCATGCGGTGATGATCGAAGATATCAACGTAGTCAAGCCCCATGCGAAGAAGACTCTGATCAAGGCTTGCCAGCAGATATTTTCTGCTTCCCCAGTTGCCGTAAGGCCCTTCCCACATATCATAGCCTGCCTTTGTGCTTATGATAAGCTCATCGCGGTAGGGCATAAGGTCAGAAGAAAGAATGCGCCCGAAATTCGTCTCGGCACTGCCTGCGGAAGGACCGTAGTTATTTGCAAGGTCGAAGTGTGTTATGCCGTTGTCAAAGGCGGTGAAGCAAAGCTTTTTCATATTGTCCATGTTTGCAGAGTCTCCGAAATTGTGCCAGAGTCCCAGAGAAACCGCAGGAAGCAGAAGTCCGCTTTTTCCGCACCTGTTATAGGTCATGCTGTCGTATCGACTTTTTTCTGCGTTGTACATAATCACATCTCCCGTTATTTAATAAATAAATTATAGCCAAATATTGTATCAAACGCAATACAGACATTGAAAAAACACCGATATGATATATAATTAAAATAAAAAATGCGGAGGTAATCAGAATGAGAGAAAAGGTAATAGACTTTCTTGAGAGTGAGAACATAGCATATGAAATAACAGAGCATGAGCCTGTGTATACAATGGATGATATGGTAAGAGAAGGGCTCCATCAGCTTGGAACTCTTTGCAAGAATCTTTTCATAAGGGACGCAAAGGGAAAGAAGCATTTTCTTATCCTTGCCGATAATGATACAAAAGTGGATCTAAGGGAGCTGGGAGCAAAGCTTGAAGCAGGAAAGGTCAGCTTTGCCTCTGCCGAAAGGCTTGAAAAGTATCTCGGAGTCACAGCGGGCTGTGTTTCACCCTTCGGAGTGCTCAATGACGCAGAGCATTGCGTGACGGTGGTGCTTGACAAAAAGCTTGAAGGGAAAGAACGTCTCGGTGTTCACCCCAACGAGCACAATGCAACTGTGTGGATCTCCTTTGAGTCACTTTATTCAGCAATCGAAAAAATCGGAAACAAAGTTGTCGTTATGGAAATATAAAGAGCGAATAAAAACATCCGTCAGCAATTACTGCTGACGGATGTTTTTTACATTTCCTTGTACATGAACATAATATACTCGTTGTCCTGAAAACCGTTTTTGCGGTAGAAATTTGGTGCAGGCGCATATTTATTGGTGGAAAGTGTAAGTCCTGCCAGCTTGTGCTCTGCCACATATTCTTCAGCAGCCTTTATAAGTGCGCTTCCGAAGCCCTGACGCTGCATTTCGGGCAGAACGAACATCTCCTCAATAAAAAGCTCGCTGTTGTTCCACCAGATTTTCTCATGTGCAAACATTGCACCGATTATCTTTTCGTTGTATTCAAGGACAAATCCGACAAATTTCTTGCCATCGAAGAAATCTTCAAGATATGCCTTTGCGGTTTCCACCGTCCAGCGGCACTGCCACATTTCATTGTTATATACCTGACAGAGGATTTCTGCACAGGAAGAGATATCTTCTTTTACCATTTTTCTTATCATATTTATATCTCCCTATCTTTCTGCGTATTCAAAGCTCTTTTCGGTAAACCCTGCTTACCTCTCCGTGTATGTCAGGCGCATCTTTTATGTACTCAAAACCATATTTCTCATAAAAGCCCACATGGTCAGTTGCGAGATATACAGTGTCAAAGCCCTGTTCTTTTGCCGCATGGCAGGCGGCATCGATCACCCTTTCACTGTATCGGTGACCTCTGTGATCGGGAGAGGTGAACACAAAGCCTATCCAGGGATAAAGGCTGTCATCGTCGATGCAGTCCTTTTTAGTCAGAGTTGCAAAGGATACGATATTTTCATTGTCGGCGAGAATAAAAAGCTTTCCGTTTTTGCCAAGCATTTCGTCAAATCGATTTTCGGTCAGAAGCTCTGAGAGATACTTTGCCGCACTCCAGTCGCATTCTCTGATTTTTTCTATCCATTTTACTTTGCCTTCGCATTCAAAATAATCAAATATTCTCATAATACTCCTTTGCACTGACTGCCAGCTCAATGCACTTCCAATCCTCGTCCATGATGCGGCAGCTCCATGAATTGCCTGTTTCGCGGAAGCCCACCGACTCATAGCAGTGCAGTGCAGAGGGATTATTTTCAAAAACGCCCAGTGAAACAGTGTCAGCCTTCAAAATTCTGAAAGCATACTCTAATGCAAGATTCAGCATTCCTTTACCGTAGCCGCAGCCGCGCTTGCTGTCATCCACAATGATAAAGCCGAATCGCAGATGGCTTTTATCTTCGTCAGGATAGCGCATGATAAGCTGACCGACAGCACCGCTTTCGTCAAATGCGGTCATGGCGAAAAAATTCTCATCGGTGTCAGCGTAATGAGCATTCAGGTCATCAGCCGTAATGGGATAGGAGGGGAATCTGTCCGTGCCCCATTTTCTGAAGGAAAGCTCATCTTTTATCCATGAAACGATGCGCGCGGCATCGCTTTTGTCATAAGGTCTCAGTCTCAGCATATCTCTGTTCCTTTCGATTAACCGTACTGTTTTTCAAGCTCCGCGATCGTAGGCTGAACCGCCGCAGGGCGGTATTCGCTGCCTTTGGCATCTCTGTCAATAAATCTGTGATCATAAAGCTCACGGCGCAGCGTGGCAGGATCATTGAAGGTGTGCCAGCGACAGAGAAGCTCATTGACTTCTTTCTCGGTATAAACCTTTCCCTGCTCAAACTTCTGTGACAGATATATAAGCACATACAGCTTTTTCTTTCGCTTTGAGGGGAAGGCGGTCAGGCGTCCCTCGCCATCAAGAAAGCTTTGTATTTCTTTCATTGCGGTTTACCTCACGTATCTATTCTTATCATTTCAGCAATGGCTTTGTTGCGGTAGACAAGGTCTTCACGGGCGGTAAAGCCCATCTTTTCCCAGAAGGCATTGCCGCTTTCATTTCGCTCAAAAACCACAAGAGCGACCTTGTTTATTCCGCAGTTTTCAAGAGCCTTCAGTGCGCGCTCAACCAGTGCCTTTGCAATACCCTGATTCCTGAAGTGAGGATTCACCGCAGTGTGGTGGATATATCCTCTGCGCCCGTCGTTGCCTGCCAGTATTACACCAACGATCAGTCCGTCGATTTCCGCAACAAAACAGGTGTCGGGGTTTCTCTTCAAGAATTTTTCAATGCCTTCCCTTGAATCGTCAAGATTATTGAGCCCCATGCCCGCGCATGAAAGCCAGAGAGCATAGACCGCATCATAATCATCAATGTTCATTATCCTTATGTCCATATATACCCCTCTTTTGCCTGTATTAATAATTAATATAATTCCGCAGATATGCCGTGTCAAGAGAAAGCAAAAGCCCGAATCACAGTTCGAGCACGAATGCCTTGGTGTAATTCGGGATATTGCCGTCAATATAAAGCTTTCCGCACCTGTCTCAAGTGCGCGGACGTAACCGATGACAGAATCCCAGTTTATGCCGAGGTCAGGCGATTCGGAAACAGGTTCTTCCGATGAACAGCCGCACACAGCGAGGCAGATAATGGAGATAAGAGCGATAATGATAAGATTTCTGATTTTCATAATGATCGGTTCCTTTCGGGTTTGTTTCTTTGTGCCTGTATGATACGAAAGGAATCTTACATTATCGAGAGAGTAATCTTACATTTGTCTTACAATTAAAGTATGCAATAATTGACGTGTAGTCACCAAAATGATAGAATACAAGAAGAAAAAAATAAAAAAGAACGGAAAACAGAACATGAAAAAAGATATATGCGTTTTGAGAAAAAACCAGAAGATAACCCTTTCCATAACAGGAATGACCGCAGAAGGAAGCGGCGTTGGAAAATATGAAGGCATGGCAGTGTTTGTGCCCATGACCGCAGTGGGAGATACCATCGAATGCACTATTGTCAAAACAGGCAAAAGCTTCTGCTTCGGCAAGTGTGACAAGGTGCTGGAGCCTGCTGAAAGCCGTATAGAGCCCGATTGTCCTCAGTTTAAAAAATGCGGCGGCTGTGTTTATCGCCACATTTCCTACGAGGAAGAAGTGAATATCAAGCGTCAGCGCGTTAATGACGCGGTAAAGAGAATAGGCGGACTTGATATCGAGTGCGAGGAAATACTCGCGGCAGAAAATCCTGACCGCTACAGAAACAAGGCTCAGCTTCCCTGCCGTGCCGACGGCTGCGGGAAATTACAGCTTGGGTTTTTCGCTTCTCACAGCCACAGGCTTATTGAGTGTACCGACTGTCTGCTTCAGCCCGAGGAGTTTGCGGCAATAGAAGCGGCATTCAAGCGTTTTGTGGACGAAACAAAAACAGAGATATACAACGAAACCACTCACAAGGGAAGAGTACGCCATCTCTATCTGCGTTCGTCTGCTCTGACGGGTGAGATAATGGTCTGCATCGTTGTCAATGGCAACGGTCTGCACCATGAAGACCTGCTTGTGCAGATGCTGAGAGAAGCAAGTGACAGAATCAGTGGTATAGTTATAAACCGCAATACCGAAAAGACCAATGTCATAACAGGCAGAAAATGCCGTGTTGTGTGGGGAAATGAGTATATAACCGAGCGGCTTTGCGGAGTTGATTTCAGAATATCTCCCCTGTCTTTCCTGCAGGTCAACCCCGTGCAGGCGGAGAGACTATATAATAAAGCCGCAGAATATGCAGGACTTTCGGGAAATGAAACCGTCCTTGATATGTACTGCGGTGCAGGCACCATAGGTCTCACCATGGCAAAACGCGCAAAGCAGATAATCGGTGCAGAGGTGGTGCCCGAGGCGGTGGCTGACGCATGGAAAAACGCAGAAGCCAACGGCATAGAAAACGCACGCTTTATCGAAGGTGATGCTGCTGCAGCCGCTGCACAGCTCAGAGAAGAAGGTATAACCCCCGACGTGGTCGTCCTCGACCCACCGAGAAAGGGTTGCGATATTGATCTTATCAATACCATAAGTAAAATGAATCCCAAAAGAGTTGTCTATGTCTCATGTGACCCTGCAACCCTGGCACGGGATATGAAGCTCTTTGCCGAGCGCGGCTACAAGCCCAAGAGGCTTGCCGCTGTAGATATGTTCCCGAGAACGGCTCATGTTGAGTCGGTTGCGTGCCTTGAGCGAAACTGATTACTGTTAGGAGGAAAAATATGAACAACGTTTACGACATCACCCTTGCTGATTACAAGCGACTGGAGGGAGAGACTACTGATGAAAAGCGCATAATGCGAGCTGTCAGCGACTGCGAAGGCGGAGTGCTGTACATTCCCAAGGGCGTGTACGAAATAGCAGAAACGATTGTTATCAGCAACTGCTGTTCGCTTCTCATGCATAAATCTGCCGTTCTCAAGGCAGTATGCGAAATGGACTATGTACTCAAATACGATGCCGCCAAGTCATATCCCGGTCTTGAAGAGGTAAATTGGTGTTTAAAGCCTCATTACGGCTATGACGACGAGGACTGGAACCTCTTTGTCACAGGCGGCTATATTGATGGCGCAGGTCTTGCAAGCTGTATGTGCTTAAACAGCTTCAAGCATTTTACCATGCGCGATATGTCCTTCAGAAACGGAAAGAAATACGGTCTTCGCATACAGGACGATGACAGTATGTGGACCTTTGAACTGGTTGCTCAGAATCTTTACTTCAAATGCACCATGCCGGGACTTTCGGGCAATGTGGGTGTATATTCCACAGGCGGCGACAGCCATTTTATCGATTGTGTTGTCGTTGACTATACAAGAGGCTTTGAAATGCTCGGCGGAGGCTCCAACCGACTTACAAGATGCCATGTGTGGGGCGGCCCCATACCCCCGAAAAATGAGGGCGAGCTTCCTGAAATGCTCGTAGATTCCATCAATTTTGTCCTCAGTTCCTATGATATAATCCTTACCGATTGCTATGCCGACACAGGAAAAACAGGATATCTTATAACCGAGCCTGCAAGGCTTATCGGCTGCAGCTACTTCAATAACTATGGCTACGGAATGGACGATGTAACTGCAATCGACCACAGAAGCGGAGATGTGATCGTCTCGAACTGTATGTTCAGAAAGACCAGCCCGAATATGACCCTCTACAAAGGTGACAACAAAAATATAGTCTGGAGAGATAACATCTTTGCCGATGGACTTAAACAGCCCGAATGATCTTTGCATTAAACAGGAACTCAATATGAAGAAACCGAAAATGATAATATTCGACTACGGTCAGACTCTTGTAGATGAGCCGTCCTTTGACGGAGTAAAAGGAACTAAGGCAGTGCTCAACTATGCAGTAAAAAACAAGTATAACTGCACCGCCGAGGAGATACAGAAATGTGCAGACTCGCTGAATAAAGAGCTTGGCAGATACGGAGAGGAAAGACGACAACTTTATAGAATCGAAGTGCCAAACAGTGTATTTGCCGCATATCTGTATGAATCCCAGGGCATAGAGATACCCTTGACTCCTGAGGAGATCGACAGAGTGTTCTGGGATGCCGCCGCACCGGGAGTACCTACCGAGGGTATAATTGAGTTTATTGCATTTCTGAAAGAGCAGGGCATACGCACAGCGGTAATAAGCAATATTTCATATTGCGGTGAGGCTGTAAAAGAGCGTATAGATCGACTGATAGAGGGAAATTCATTTGAGTTTATAATAGCAACAAGTGAGTATATGTTCAGAAAACCCGACAGACGTATATTTGAGCTTGCGCTTGAGAAGGCAGACCTTCCGCCGGAAGACGTGTGGTATATTGGGGACAGATATGACGGAGATGTAACGGGCGCAAAAGGTGCAGGTTTGTTTCCTGTTATGTATGTCGGAACGACAAGGAGAGAGTGCACCGATGACAATGTTCTCATAGCGGAAAGCTGGAAGCAGCTTAAAAATCTGATTTTGTCATTAGAAAAAGAATGCAATTAAAAACGCCAAAGTGTAATAATGACGTTTTATATTACAATGCGCAATGCGTGAATCGAAAAATCTTTCTGATATGCTTTATAAGGCTCGTTGCGTTTCTGAAAAAGAGGACTTGATGTTGGAAAGAGTTGCTATGTTACCCTAAGAGTAAGGTGGGAGTTTGTGATATATCTTGAAAGCTTCAGTTTTGCATCGGAAGACTATGAAGATTCATATTTAATGGACATTCATGAAACCTGTTTTGATTCATACTATCCTTTCAGAGTACTGTCACAACGATTTATTGAGAAACTTGAGTTTGCGCCTGTGACGGTATTCTACGGAGGCAACGGCTCCGGCAAAACGACTGCCCTTAACATTATAGCTGAAAAGCTTAGCCTGAAACGTGATTCTCTCTATAATCGATCAAACTTTTATGAGGACTATCTTTCAAGATGCAAGGCAGAGACAAGAAGGACGGTGCCTGAACACAGCAGGATCATAACCAGTGACGATGTTTTTGACTATATGCTGGATGTCCGCGCTCTCAACGAAGGTATAGACGGAAAGCGCGCAGAGCTTTTTGAGCAATGGTTGTCAGATAAATACAGTGATTTCAGACTTGAGAGTTTGGATGATTACGATAAGCTTAAAAACATAAATCTTGCGAGGAGAAAAAGCAAATCCCGGTATATCCGCACAAGGCTGATGGACAATGTAAAGGAAAACTCCAACGGAGAAAGCGCGTTTATGTATTTTACTCAGAAGATAGAGGAAAACGCTCTTTATCTGCTGGATGAGCCTGAAAACAGCCTTTCGCCCGAGCGGCAGCAGGAGCTTTCGGAGTTTATATATAATTGTGCCCGCTTCTTCGGCTGTCAGATTATCATGGCGACCCATTCGCCCTTCCTGCTTTCAATGAAAGGTGCGAGGATATACGATTTCGACGATGGAGGAAAAACAAAGGAATGGACAGAGCTTTCAAATGTCCGAGCCTACTTTGACTTCTTCAAAAAGCACGAAAATGAGTTCAATATGTAAAACAGGAGATAATAACAATGTTAAATAATACAACCCGTAATACACTTGACTTCATTGAAAAAAGCCCCACAGCCTTCCATGTGGTAAAAAATCTTTCCGATACGCTTGAGGAAAAGGGCTTCGTTGCTCTTTCTGAGAAAGAAAAATGGACACTTGAGGCAGGAAAAAAATACTATGTCACCCGAAACGGCTCAGCAATAATTTCCTTCAAAATACCGAAAAGTGATTTCAAGGGCTTCTATATGATCGCCTCTCACAGCGATTCTCCCACATTCAAGCTCAAGGAAAATCCCGAGATGGAAAGCGGAGCATATGTGAAGCTGAATGTTGAAAAATACGGCGGAATGCTTATTGCACCGTGGTTTGACAGACCTCTTTCCATCGCGGGCAGAGTAATTGTCCGTACTGAAAATGGCATGGAAACAAGGCTCATTGCAATAGACAGGGATCTCTGTATGCTGCCTTCTCTTGCCATTCATATGGACAGAAACGCAAACAGCGGACATGAGTACAATGTCCAGAGCGAGGTGCTTCCCGTCATAGGCGACATAACTGCAAAGGGAAAGCTCGCAGAGCTTGTGGCAGAGGCGGCAGGAGCAAAGACCGAAGATGTCCTTTCCTCAGACCTGTATCTCTATAATCGCGTGAAGTATACAAACTGGGGAATCAATGACGAATACATTTCATCTGCCCGTCTTGACGATCAGATGTGCGCATATGCTTCCCTTGAAGGATTTATTGAATCTGATCCGAAAAATAATGTTGCGATGCACTGCGTGTTTGACAACGAGGAAGTGGGCAGCGGAACCAGGCAGGGCGCTGCATCCACCTTCTTAAAGGACACTCTTGAGAGAATAAACGATTCTCTCGGACGAAGCCGCGAGGATTATCACACAGCGATTGCAAACAGCTTTATGATATCTGCAGACAATGCCCACGCAGTACACCCCAACCGTGCAGATGTTGCAGACCCCGTAAACCGTCCGAATATGAACGGCGGAATTGTTATAAAGTACAATGCAAACCAGAAATACACCACCGATGCAGTCAGTGCGGCTGTCATGAAGAGCGTATGCGAAAAAGCAGAGGTGCCGTACCAGACCTTTGTGAACAATTCAAACGTAGCAGGCGGCTCAACTCTCGGAAACATTTCGACCTCACAGGTGCCTGTTGTAACGGTTGATATCGGACTTGCCCAGCTTGCAATGCATTCCCCCTATGAGACCGCGGGAGCAAAGGACGCAGAGTACCTTGCAAAGGTATCAAAGGTATTCTTTGAAAGCGACGATCTGATTTAAGGAGGGAGTAAAATGCTGTTATTCGGTAGAAAGAAGAAAAATAAAGTCAACGAAAAAAGCTCAGCAGAAAAAATAGCCGAGCTGCTTGGCTTTCCGTACGAAATATTCCCGAAAGGCACACCTGAAGAAACGATTATAAAAAGCTATCATGACGCACTTGAAAAGGGCAGAGCAGAGGGCTTTGTTCCTGTTATCATATGCAATGACGATGTTCTTGAAGAACAGCTCGAAATGATGCTGCAGGACGGATATTCCGCAAATGAGACCTTGCAGAATGATATGAGCGGCGGAAAGGAATTTCTCGATAAAGTGATCGCGGAAATGGGCGAATATGACGAGGAATTTTGCATAGAGGAAATTACAGGCGAAATATGCGGCGGCGAGGTGCTTAACAGAATAAGTGCCTTCCGCGAGGTCCTTTCAGGAAAGGTACCTGAGACCGCGCTTATAAAAATTCCCACGGAAAATCCGTGGGAGATACCTGCATATATTCCTTTCGGAGGCTGGAATGAGTGTCCTGCTCCCGAAGATATGACGATGGTGTGCAAGTACTGGTATGAAAAATACAAGGCGGTTCCTGCTGCAATAAGCCATGATGTGCTTGAGTTTGTGTTGCCTGAGCCTATCGTAAAGGACGAAGCAATGGCTGTCGCAGTTGAACACTTTGCGTTTTGCGAGGATAGAGTGTTCCAGTGTACAGGAACAGGCACCATAGGCGAGCTGGCAGACTGCCTCAGCAAATCAACGGTATGGTATTTCTGGTGGGATTAAATTATTTTAGGAGAGAGAATAATGGGAAGGAAAAAGATTGTTTCACAGGTTAAGAAACAGCTTACGGCGGCTTACATCGGAGCAGTGATACTGTCTCTGGGCGCAGCGTTTCTTGTCTTTATCATGATCGTGGCAAAGGACTGGTCGATCCTGCCGATCGCTATGGTTCCTGCCATAGCAGGGGCGGGATTTATCATCATGATACTTGCATGGACGAAGAATCCGGAAAAATACTGCCCTCATGTAAAGCAGGATCTGAGGCTTATGGAAAAAGCCGAGGCGCTTTACAACAAAGTGATATACGAGGATAAATATATAATAGTCTCCGACTATGTTATTGGCTCTAAGAAGAATCCGTTTCATATGGTATACAGAAACGAGGTTCTTGTTGAGTGTCCCGGTGTACATCATCGCAGCGATTTCGCCTCTGCTGAAAGCATAATTCTCTACAGTGCCTATAATACCGCATACATATATACAAGAGGTGCAGACAAGAATGAGCTTACAAACCTTTTTGCGAAGATAGATGAGCTGTGTCCGCTGTCAAAGCTGCTTATCCGATTTGACAGGACATTTATTGAAAACGCGATCACAAGATACCATGAGCTTAAAGCCGAGGGTGTTGCACCAACCAAGGAAATGATCTTCAATGAAGCATAACTGCAAGGGTAAGCGAAAGGAAGAATTAATAATGAAAAAATACGAAGAAAAAATGTGGCAGGCAACAATAAGCGGCGATGCAAAGAAGTTTCTGGAAGCAGTATCTGCTGATGCAGTTATGGTCTGCGGAGGATATCGCTGTTCAGGGGAGGAATATTCAGGCTTTATAGGCGAATTTTCCATGTCTTCCTATGAGATAACCAATTTTGAGGAAGTGTTCAGAACCGAAACGCTCGCACAGGTCTGTTACCACGTCAGAACCGAGGTGGAAAGCGAAGAAGATGCCGATGTGGCAGGTCTTTTCTGCGTTACGTCCACATGGCAGAAAAAGGACGGCGAATGGAAGCTCATATTCAATATGGATTCAAGACTTGAAATCGAGGAGCTTTGATATCGATAAATAAAAAGCCCTGCAAACCGAATGGTTTGCAGGGCTTTCTGATTTTTGAATTAGTCAGCGAAACCGGACTTTACAAGGTTAACGAGAGCCTCTACAGCCTCAACCTCATCAGCACCGTCAGCGATAATTCTGATAGCAGCACCGCCTACGATACCGAGGGAAAGGACACCGAGAAGAGACTTAGCGTTGACGCGGCGTTCCTCTTTTTCTACCCAGATGGTGCTCTTGAACTCGTTTGCCTTCTGAATAAAGAAGGTTGCAGGACGAGCATGGAGTCCGACCTGATTCTGAACAGTTACCTCAAGAACGTACATTGATGAAACCTCCTGAAATTGTACCGTATATAGCGCCGCAAGCGTTTTAACGGCATTTTTACTTTAAAACTTAATTACAACAAATAAATGTGTTCGAACTGTTAACATTATAAGCGTAAATGGCTTGTTCGTCAACGAGAAACGTCAAAATTCGTTTCCCTATACAAAGGGTTAAACGTTATGTCATTGAACCATTGTGCAAATTGTTACGCTTGATAATATGATATTGCCAGCATATGGAGATATGCTGATTATAAGCACGAGCTGAAGGCAGAGATATCTGTTCCCGACGGTGAAAGAACGATTTCATTTTTTGAATGATAATTCTTTTTCGAGAAAATCCCTGTCCTTTTTTGTAAGGTCAGCGGAATCGAGAAGATCGGGTCTTTTCTGTGCCGTTTGCAGAAGAGATTGCTCTCTGCGCCATTTTGCGATGTTTGCGTCATGACCTGAGAGAAGGACATCAGGGACCTTGCGCTCGCGCCATACGGGAGGACGGGTGTACTGAGGGTATTCAAGGAGTCCGTTCATATGGCTTTCGTCCTCGTAGCAGCCTTTTTCGCTGAGTACGCCCGGCAGAAGCCTTGCCACAGCATCGGTCACAATAAGGGCAGGCAGCTCACCGCCCGTCAGTACATAGTCTCCTGCGGAGATCTCCATATCCACAAGTTCCTCCAGCAGGCGTTCATCGACACCCTCATAGTGTCCGCATAAAAGGCAGATGTTTTCATGTTTGCTCATTTCCATCGCCATTTTCTGATTGAAAACTTTTCCCTTGGGGCTGAGATATGCAAAAAACGGCCGTGAGGAAGTCTGACGGCAGATGGCTTCAAAGCAGGCGGCAATAGGTTCGGGACTCATAAGCATACCGAGACCGCCGCCGTAAGGATAGTCGTCAACTCTGCGGTGCTTGTTTTCGCAGTAATCGCGGATATTGTGAGCGCGGACGTCGATAATGCCGTTCTTTCTGGCTCTGCCGATAATGCTCATGTCAAGAACATTTTCACACATTTCGGGGAAGAGGGTGAGAATATCAATCCGCATCGCCGAACAGTCCCTTCATGACAGTGATATAAACAGCGCCCTCCTCGAGAGAGGTGCGGCGGACAACGGGGTCAATGACGGGGATAAGATATTCGTTGCCGTCCTTGTGGGCGATATGCCAGATATCGTTTGCAGGAGCGTTCGTTACCTCGCTTATCTCGCCGTATTCCTCACCGCTCTCATTGTCGATGACCTTGAGGCCGATAAGATCCTGAATGAAGTAGGTTCCCTCAGGAAGCTTTGCGTCAGCCCTGTCAATCCAGAGAACCTTTCCGCGCAGGAGTTCGGCAGCTTCGATGGTATCCACACCGTCGAGGACCATGAGAGTTACGTTTTTGTGTACTCGTGAGCTTTTTACCTTGACGGCTCTCTTTCCTCCGTCGAAGTAGACAGTCTTGAATTTTGTGAGAAACTGAGGGCTGTCAGCCCAAGGATTGACACGTAATTCGCCTTTTATTCCATGAGTGCCGACAATTTCGCCGACCTCCAGATATTTCTTCATAAATTATCCTCCTCGGAGGCTGTTTCTTCGGGCTGTTCAGTATCACAGGATTCTTCCGAAGGAGATTCTGCTTCTTCCTTTTTGGGGTCAGAGGAGGCGAGAGCGGCATACATCACAAGTGTGCTGCCGATACCGATAAGGAAATAGCCTGGGATCTGAAGAAGAACGCTTTCTGCAATTTGTGCTTTGAAAACCGAATTATAGATGAGGGAAAGTACGATAAAAACTGCACCTACAGCAATACCCTTCCAACCTTTTAACCAATTTAACACAAGAGCACCTCCGGTTTCATAAAATAAAACAATATTTCATAAATATACATATTTAAGTTTCATAAATATGCATTGATTTTCATAATAATTACCCTATAAAAAGGGGAGCCGCCCAAATAGAAGCGGCTCCTTGCTGATAGATCAGAGTATCTCTACGCTGATCTTTTTGTTCTGCTTGGTCGCAGCGGAACGCATAACCGTGCGAATTGCCTTGGCAATTCGACCCTGTTTGCCGATAACGCGACCCTTATCATCTGCGTCAACGATAAGAGTATAAACGATGGTGCCGTCTTCAGTGGGCTCAGCCTCTTCAACAACAACAGCGTCAGGCTTGGAAACCAGTCCCTGTGCGATAGCGATGAGAAATTCTTTCATGATTGTGAGTATCCTTTCCGCAATCGATTAAAGGATGCCTTCCTTCTTGAGAAGAGCCTTAACGGTATCAGTGGGCTGAGCGCCGTTAGCGATCCATGCCTTAGCCTTCTCTGCATCGATCTTGACCTCAGAGGGCTGCTTGAGGGGGTTGTAAGTACCGATTTCCTCAATGAAACGACCGTCTCTGGGATATCTGGAATCTGCAACAACAACACGGTAGAAGGGAGCCTTCTTAGCACCCATGCGGCGCAGTCTGATCTTTACTGCCATATTCTGTTTCACCTCCGCTGATAGAATAATTTATATTTCTTCGGAGCGCGTATAAAGCGCTTGTTGACTCCGTTGAAAAACCTTGTTTACATATCCTCAAACTGAGAGAGGAGAGAGGGGTCGTTGAGACCCATCTGGCGCATCATCTTAGCGGCATTTTTCATGCCCTTTTTGCCGTTCTTGCCGCCGCCGAACTGCTTCATCATCTTCTGCATCATTTCACGCTGTTTGATAAGCTTGTTAAGCTCGGCAACATCCTGACCGGCGCCTGCGGCAATGCGGCGCTTTCTGCTGGCGTTGAGAAGCTCGGGCTTTTCACGCTCACGGGGGGTCATGGACTTGATAAGAGCCATTGTTCTGTCAAGCTGGCGTTCATCGATATCCACATCAGCAAGCTTCTTTTCCATGCCGGGAAGCATTCCGAGAATCTGCTTCATGGGACCCATTTTACGAACCTGCTCATACTGAGCAAGGAGATCGTTGAAATTGAATGTATTCTTGAGAAGCTGTTCTTCAAGCTGAGCCGCGGTCTTCTCATCGATCTGCTGTTCAGCTCGTTCGATAAGGCTCAGGACATCGCCCATGCCGAGGATTCGGCTTGCCATTCTGTCGGGGTGGAAGGGCTCGATATCGCCGAGCTTTTCACCTGTACCGACGAACTTGATAGGCTTGCCCGTTACATGACGGACTGAGAGAGCCGCACCGCCTCGGGTATCACCGTCAAGCTTTGTGAGCATAACGCTGTCGATTCCAAGAGCCTCGTTGAAGCTTTCGGCAACGTTGACTGCGTCCTGACCTGTCATGGAGTCAACTACAAGCATGATCTCGTGGGGAAGAACCTTTGACTTGATATTCTTAAGCTCGTCCATGAGGGTCTCATCTATGTGCAGACGACCTGCGGTATCGAGAATGACAACGTCGTTGCCGTAGGTCTTTGCGTGAGCAACAGCGGCCTCAGCGATCTTTACGGGATCACCCTGACCCATTTCAAAAACGGGAACATTCGCCTTGCTTCCCACGACCTTGAGCTGATCGATAGCAGCAGGACGGTAAACGTCGCAGGCGACCAACAGAGGTCTGTGACCCTGACCTTTCAGCATAAGACCTAACTTACCTGAATGAGTGGTCTTACCTGCACCCTGCAGACCGCACATCATGATGATCATGGGAGGACGGTTAGGCTGGTTGAGTCTGGCGGTTGAACCGCCCATGAGAGCAGTAAGCTCCTCGTTGACTATTTTGATAACGTGCTGAGCGGGGGTAAGGGATTCAAGGATCTGCTCGCCTATGCACTTTTCAGAAACGTTGGCAGTAAATTCCTTTGCGACCTTATAGTTGACGTCAGCCTCAAGAAGTGCCATACGGACTTCTCTCATTGCTTCCTTTACATCACCCTCGGTAAGCTTACCCTTGGCTCGAAGCTTTTTAAACGCATTACTGAGCTTTTCGCTCAAACCTTCAAATGCCATTTATTTCACCCTTTAGGAATCTTCTTTGAGTTTGTTTGCGGTGCTGATTATAGCATCAGTGTGAGAGGATATCTCACGGGACATAAATGAACGCCTATTAATATCGGCAATAGCGGCAGCGGCCTGAGAAATCTCGTCAAGACCCTGAGCAAGATTTCTGAATCTTTCCACAAGCCCCAGCTTTTCTTCCATGTTAAGAAGCTTGTTTTCCGCACGCTTGATAGTATCGCGCACACCCTGACGGGTTATGGTGTCACGCTCGGAGGAGACTTCACCGTAAGCACGGTTCATTCTGCGTGTCTGAGCAATATTTTCGGCAATCTCACCCAGTGAGAGGTCGTCGTTATAATAGTAATCGAGAGCATCTCTTTCCTTTTCGGTGAGCATTTCGCCGTAAAAGTCCATCAATATGGTAATATCGGGATTGACCGCCATTCGTTTCACATCCTTCGTGTAAAGTTGTTTGTCTTTACATTCGTGGATTATACTACAATTTGGAGTATTTGTCAATAGAGTAAACGGCTCTTTATTTATTATTCACAAGGAAATCAACCAAAACCTCCGCCGCATCACACAGACCAAGAGAATAGAGCATTCGGGTGCCGACGACATCCTCTATTTCGTTTAAGATCGGCTCGTCACCGTTGGGGAAGAAATCAATGCCGACAAAATCAGCATCGAGAAGGGCTGAAACCTGCTCAACAAGAGCATTTTCAGAGGCAGAAAGAAAGTAAGGACGGACCTTGCCGCCGAGAGAAAAATTGCTTTTGAAACCTTCCTCGGCAGTTCGTTTTACCGCGCAGAGAAGCCTTCCGCCAAGCATATACGCCCTGACATCGCTCTTCGCACATTCTAAAAACGGCTGAACTACCGAAGAATAACCGTTAAGTTCAGTGCGGGCCAAGGCATATTCCGCCCCGTTCTCAGCCTTGAAGACCTGAGTGCCGCCGTGCCCGTCAGCCGCTTTTATTACGCAAGGGAAGGGGAGAGGACAGCTTTCGGGCAGAACATCAAAGCTCAGAGTTTCACACATATTTATGCCCTTTTCAGAAAAAAAGCGGTAGGTTTCCCCCTTATCGTTTGCAATGCGTGAAACACAGCTGTCGTTGCTGACATAAACACCGCTTTTTTCAAGTCTTTCGGTCAGCTCGTCATCTACACATCTGCGTATTATCAGGTCGGGGAGATTGCCGAAATCAAGTTGATTTTTAAGCAGAGCTTCAGCTTTTACACCACGTTTTTCGCAGGCAACTACAAGCATTTCCGCAAATTTAGCGTTTCGGGCAAAACGTTCCTCATCATAAAGCACAACCGCTCTCATCTGCCCACCTCCGAAATGATATGGTCAATGATAAGCTCAGCCATGTTAACTCCGGTGCAGTCAAAGGTGGTCTTGAAATGAGCGTTTGAATTGACTTCGCAGATTATGGGCTCATCGTCCTTGCCGAACAGCACATCGACTCCGGCAAAATCAAGTCCGAGAGCCATTGCTGCATCAACAGCAATGCTGAGCTGTTCGTTTGTGGGTTCTATCTGAGCAAAATGTCCTCCGAGAGTAAGGTTTGAACGGAAATCACCGTCGCGGCCCTGCCTGAGCATGGCGGCAACAGCCTTACCACCTACCACACTTACCCTTATATCCCTGCCGAAGCTTTCCTTTATATACTCCTGCACGATGCAGGGGGCGGAGCCAAGCTCCTGCACAAGGAGAGAGGTTTCCTCGTCGTTGTTTACAAGATGTACTCCTGTGCCGAAAGAGCCTCGGCATTCCTTTATTACCATGGGATAGCCCAGAGTTTTTGCGCATTCCCTGAAAAATTTCGAATTGTTTCTTGGTGAACGGGCAAAGGCAAAGGGAGCAATGAAAGAACGGGGCTGTCTGATTCCTGCCTTTGCAAGTGCAAGGCAGGTCAGAGATTTATCATCGCACAGCCTTATTGCCTCTGCAGGATTGAAAAGCCTGAGTCCGCAGGCTTCCAGAGTCTGAGCAAGGCGAATATCCTTGTCCCAGAAAAGCACAAAATCGGGACGGGGGGTCTCAGGGGCGATGATCTCACCTGTGAGAACATCTGCCAGCACAGAGCAGTTTTCAATCTTTTCAAGGGTAATGCCTTTCTTTTCTGCGGCAGTGAGAAGAAAAGAAAAAAGCTCCTCGAATTTATCTGATTTAAAATATCCGTTTACAATAAGCCAGCCGTACATAAAAACCTCCGCAAAGAAGTGCTGACGGTTTGACCGCCAGCACTTGACATTGATAAAATTCGGGTTATTCGCCGCCTTCGGTACCGTCTGAAGGAGGAGCGGCAGTTGTGGTGGTTGTTGCTGAAGTTGCAGTTGTAGTCGTAGTTGTAGTCGTCGTTGTGGTAGTTGTTGTAGTGGAAGTTGAGGTTGATGCAGTGGTTTCGGAAGAAGATGATGCAGTTGCCTGAGCAGAAGAGTTGGTAGTGGTGGGGACGGTGGTGGTAGGAGCATTGGGATCGGTGGTGGTGTTGCCTATACCGCCGTAATAGGGGTTTTCTTTCGTCCACTTATCGGTGGGGTCAAAGCCCCAGTACTTACCGGTATAATTGAGGTTGGGAGGGTTCTTGGCAGTGGGACCTGATTTTTCGGTTACATAAACCTGAGTGCCGTATGCACAGTTATCAAATATCCACTTGCAGTCGGCAGTAGTCATTCTTATACAGCCGTGGGAAGCGCGCTTGCCGAGATTATTATACATATTCATTGTCATCATATCGGCGGCCTTTGCGCGATAGGGAACGGAATGGAAAAGATAGCCGTTGCCTATAGATGAACAGTACTGACCCCAGTAATTATCGACTCCGTCCTCGGGTGAACCCATGAGCATACCCCAGCGCTGTTTTTTGAATATTGAGTAAAGTCCGGGCTCGGTGGGGTTCTTTTCTGTTCCCGTTGAGCAGATAAACACTTTTTCTTCAACAGCATACTGACCCTTATCGTTCTTGCCGTAAACAACAACGCACTGAGTGCCGACATAAACGACAATATAATGGTCTGATTCATAATTGGGTTCAATGATGACATCCGTAAGAGTGGGGAGAACCTCAGGGAGATTTTCCTTCTCAGCATCAGTAAGAGTTACAACAGGTGGAGCATCATTCATCATATCAAGAGGAACATCGCTTTCTGACTCCTCTTCGTAATTCTGGTAAACAGTGGTAGGCTGTGTGGTTGGGAATGTGTAGTTTTCCTCGTGAACACCTGACGGGGGCGCAGATTCCTCTTCGATGCCCAATTCCCGCAAGAGGGTGCCGTTTTCAAGGGATATGCTTACCCATGTGGATAAGCCGAGAAAAAGCAGCGTTATTACGGTCAGGAGAGTGGCTCTGCCTGCACGCTGGCGAGACTGCATTTTTCTGTTATATTCCTGTGCATAGTGACCCAAAGTTTGTCCTCCTTCATATATCGCTGTCACTGGAGGGTGCAGCAGCGGTTGTTGTAGCTGTTGTAGCAGAGGCGGTTGTTACGGTAGTAGTGGCAGCAGTCGTAGTGGCAGTAGTCGTAGTGGTAGTAGTCGTTGCAGTAGTCTCGGTATAAGAAGGATCGAAATACGGATTGTTTTTTGCCCATTTATCCGAGGGATCCCAGCCCTTGAACTTCGGGTCGGGATTTCTCAGGGGGACGCCCTGTCCTTCAGGACCTGAGTCATTTGTGATATTCACCTGAGTGTCTATTGCACAGTTATCGTATATCCACTTTGCATCACGGACGCAAAGGCGGATGCAGCCGTGGGAGGCAGGAGTGCCCAGCTTGTCATACTCCGCATTGTCCAGTGCTTTGACGCTCTTTTTTTTGTAGGGAACGGAGTGGAAAAGATAATCCTTTGAAATACTGCTGTTGTACTGACCGTAAACATTGCCAACAAGGGCGCGCCAGCGGAATTTTCTCCATATTTTGTAAAGACCTGTACGTGTCTCATGACCTTCTGTACCGGTGGAGCAGGTAAAGCACTTTACAAGTCGGTTGTAATAGCCTTCGGGATCCTTGCCGTAAACGGCAACAGACTGACTGCCCGTATAAACCACGATATAATACTTCTTTTTGTAATTGGGTTTATAGACGCCGGGAGCATTCTTTTCGTCAGATGAAAGAGTCGAGGTGGTTGTTACAGTGGTGGTATCGGAAGAAATATCGGTTATGGCTACTTCCGTTGATTCGGAAATGTCAAAACTTATGTCAGTTTTGCTTATGTCAGTTTTGCTTGTATCGATTTTGCTTATGTCGGTTTTGCTTGTGTCGGTTCCGCTGACGTCTGAGACGGAAATATCCGTAGGGGAAGGTTCAGCGGAAGAAGGATAAAATATTGATGACGGATTTTCGGCACACTTATTGAACGGGAAGGAGCATCCAATCGAAAAAGTAAGCACAGCTGTTAAAAGGAGCGCAATAAGAATAAAACTGAGAGTGTGTTTTTTCATAGTTACCTCCAATTATCAGTAATGGTGTACAAACCGGGATGACTTCCGCCGCAATAATAAACGGTTGACTTAAATGTCTTGAAAGAGATGTCTCCTTTCGGAGAGCTTCAGAAAGGAGAGAAACTTTCAAGCCGTTTTTCTGAACGCAAAATCAAACGTCATCTTATGATGATCAGGCATTGTTGTCGCCGGATGCTGCAGCTGTGGTTGTAGTTGTTGCGGCAGTTGTAGTAGTTGTCGTAGTAGTTGTGGTGGTTGAGGTGGTAGTAGCGGTTGTAGCGGTTGTAGCAGTTGTCTCCGAAGATGAAGAGGGCGAAGTGGAAGGAGTCTCAGAAGAGGACGATGCAGATGTAGCATCGGAGACAGAAGTTGAAGAAGATGTGGAATCCTCAGATGCGACAGTAGAAGATGTAGTAGAGGTACTGGTAGGCGGATTGGTGAAATAAGGATTGCCGGGGGACCATCTGTCAGAAGGATCCCAGCCTGCATATTCGGGAAGATCTACTCGGGCAGGAACACCTGAGCCGGCAGGGCCGGATCCGTTGTAAACAAATACCTGAGTACCGACGGCACAGTTATCATAGATCCACTTTGCGTCACGGGTGCAAAGTCTGATACAACCGCTGGAAGCTCTTTTTCCCAGCTTGTCGTATGCTGCATCATTGAGGGTATTGGGGGATTTTTTGTTATAAGGAACCGAATGGAGCCAGTATTTATCACGGAAGCAGCAGCTGTACTGACCGGCAACACTGCCTTTGAGGTAAGCCCAGCGCAATTTTTGTATAATGGAGTACAGACCTGTGGGAGTGCTGCTGCCTGCCTTACCGGTGGAGCAGGTAAAGCTTTTGATCAGCTTATTGTAGAAACCTTCGGAATCCTTGCCGTAAACACATACGGACTGTGATTTCAGATAAACGACGATGTAATACTTGTGTTCGTATGTAGCGCCGTAAATACCGGGAGCGTTGCGCTTATCGCGAGAGCGGGAATTATTTTGGGTGGAGTCTGTAGTAAGTACGCCATCACTTTCCGATGTGACTGTGGAGTCGGAAATATCCATATCGCTTTCAGACAATATATCAGTATCAGAAATTATATCAGAGAATGACACATCATCAGAATCGAATACATCATCAGAATCAGATACAAGGTCTGTTTCGGAGAGATCAGTGACAGAGATCTCATCGGACGGCGTTTTGTCGGAAACCGCAGGGCTTGTACAGAAACAACCGCTGAAGATGAGATTGAAAGCAAATAATAATGCAAATAATATTACAAGGCTAAGATGACGAGTGGTAAATTTCATAGAAGCTGACCTCCTTAATTATTTCGCACGGACAAGAGAGATGATAACCTCAGTCATTTTCAGGAGCGACTGAACGGGGATATATTCAAATCTGCCGTGGAAATTGTGACCGCCGGTAGAAAGATTGGGACAGGGGAGACCTTCCCAGGAAAGGCGCGCCCCATCGGTGCCGCCGCGAATGGGAGTCATTATGACCTCAACACCGTTTTCGGCAAATGCAGCTTTCGCACGCTCGATAATCTCAGGGTGAGGGCTGACCATTTCGTACATATTGCGATAGCTGTCGGTAATAGTCAGGTTTACAGTGCCTTCACCGTAACGGACGTTGAGCATATCTGCTGCGCTTTTTACGAAATCCTTTCGCCACTGAAGCTTGTCCGAATCAAAATCGCGGAGTATGTACTCAAGATGAGCGCTGTCCTCACAGCCGCTTATTTCGCAGAGATGGAAGAAGCCTTCGTAACCCTCGGTATGCTCGGGGGTATCGGAAAGAGGCATCATTGACGCGAATTCAGCGGCAATGCGGGCGGCATTGACCATTTTGTTCTTGGCATCACCCGGGTGAATGGAAAAGCCCTTTATGTCTATGAGTGCGGAAGCGGCATTGAAGCATTCCATTTCAAGCTCGCCAAGCTTACCGCCGTCTATTGTGTAGGCGAAATCAGCACCGAAGCCCTCAATGTCAAAGCCATCGGCACCCGAACCGATCTCCTCGTCGGGAGTGAATGCGATGACGATCTTTCCGTGAGGGATAGATTTATCGTTAAGAAGGATTTCTGCCGCGGTCATTATCTCGGCAATGCCTGCCTTATCGTCTGCGCCAAGGAGAGTTGTGCCGTCGGTGACGATAAGATCCTGTCCCACATATGCTTTAAGGGAGGGGAATTCCTCGGGATCCATCACATATCCGCTCTGACCCAGCTTTATTTCGCCGCCGTCGTAGTTTTCGATTATTGACGGCCTGACATTCTCGCCTGAGATAGCAGGAGAGGTGTCAACATGGGCGATAAGTCCGATGACGGGCAGAGCCTCACAGCCTTCGGTTGCAGGTATTTCTGCATAAACATTGCATTCCTTGCCGAGACGGGCATTGACAGCACCGATGTTATCAAGTTCGCAGGCAAGATCCCTCAGCAGAATGAACTGAAGTCCTGTGCTGGGGCGTGTTTGTCCCTTGGGGTCAGAGACAGTATTATAGGATACATATTTCAAAAATCTTTGGACTGCGTTCAAGTGAAACACTTCCTTTGAAGTTTTACACTATATTGTAACATTTTCATTGCTTGTTTACAATAACCTAATTGTAAATTATGGTTAAAAACAAAGAAAAAGGGTGCCCAAAAAAGGCGCCCTTTGAAAAGTATGAAAATCAGAACAGGTCGAGACTTCCTTCCTCAAGACCTGCAATATACCAGCTGCCGTCGATCTTTACAAGAACAACGGAAAGAGTGGTATCGTATCCGCTCTTGAAATCAACGTTGACAACAGCTATCGCGATATCGGAGAGCCTTGCGTCATACTCATCCTCGAATGCATCATATGCTTCGTCAAGAATGTCATTGACATCATATCCGTAAGCGGAATAAAGGGACATATAAGGCTTGAGCATTTCTTCAAGAGTAGTGACGGTAACATCGTATTTCTTGACTTCTTTTCCGGCATACTCTTCATAGTAACTGTCGTAGTCATTGAGGAATTCCTCGTATTTGCCGGTTTCATAGCCTTCTTCCGTCAATACTGCAGAATAGTAGCAATCAACGACCTTTTTGGCGTTGCCCTTTTCGGTTGCATTTATGTAGTCGTGAACAAGTCCCTTCTGAGCCATGGAGTCACAGCCGCCGCAGGCAAAGAAGAAAATCAGAAATACAGCAACGATAACAGCGGCGATACCGCAGATAATGGCAGTTTTCTGCTTTTTGGTAAGAGTGCTGAGGGGAGATGTACGGGCAGGCTTGGAAGAGATCTGAATGCCGCAGAAACCGCAGAACTGAGCGGAATCGGGGAGATTGGCACCGCAATTGGGACAGAACATGATTAATTACCTCCAATATCGTTTCTTGGGAATTATTCTATCAAATTGGTTTGATTGTGTCAATATTCGGAAAACGGAGTTAGGAAAGGATCAGATGATGTCTCCTCATGTGGCAGAGCCGATATACCATATTCCTTCGACTTTGAGAAGAACCAGAATGTATGTCTCGGTATCGCCGTTTTCAAAGCTTACATCTGCAACGCCTATAGCAATGTCTGTAACTTCTATGCCGTATGAATCTGACACCTCATCGAGAATAGCATCTTCAAGTTCATCAATTTCGGATAATGCAGACTCTCTGTATTCTTCGATCTCGTCCTCGCTGTAGGGACCATCGTAGTCCTCAAACTTAGCATCGAAAAGTGCATTCAGATATTCTTTCAGAGTATAAATGTCGATTTCACTGCTTTTAACAGCCTTGCCGCAGTAACGGTCGTAGCAGAAATCCTCTTCAAGTACAAATTCATCATACTCATTGATCTCATAGCCCTCTTCTTCGATGATTACAGGATGATAGAGGGTTGCAGCTGCCAGCGCGTCGCCTCTTTCAACTGCCTTGACATAGTTATCAACGATGGAGGTCTGAGCGGCTGTGTCGAATCCGCCGCAGGCAAAGAAGAAAACAAGAAAAGAAGCCACGACAAGGACGATCAATGTGGAAACAATGGCAATTATAGGCTTCTTTGAACGCTTTTTGTGAGTCTTGGGCGAAGCACCCCGCACAGGCTCAGGCTGTGCAGTGGTAAGCTGAGAGTCGCAGAAGTCGCAGATCTGAGAAGAATCAGGAATATTGCCGCCGCAGTGAGGACAGAACATAAATAATACCTCCAATACAGATTTTCGTTTCTAATATACAGCATCAGATGTGTAAAGTCAAATTTATGCATGTTTTGTAATTGAATTATTAATATATGAAAAAGAAATAATAATCATGAGCAATAAAGCTTGACCTTTGAGGAAAGTTATGTTAAAATGCTCAAGCACCGAATGTCGCGGATATGGGCGTATGCCTTTTTAAGGAACACCGATACCCTTACCTGCGATTTTTACGGGAGTATTTAAAGAGGTGGTAATAACCATGACCAGAGAAGAAAAGACCGCTATAATGCAGCAGTACGCACGCCATGAGGGCGACACCGGTTCCCCTGAGGTTCAGATCGCAGTTCTCACCAAGAGAATCAGCGACCTCACCGAGCACCTCAAGGAGCACAAGAACGACCATCACAGCCGTCGCGGCCTGTTCAAGATGATCGGTCAGAGAAGAAACCTTCTCAACTATCTCACCAAGATCGACATCGAGCGTTACCGTGCAATCATCGCACAGCTCGGCATCCGTAAGTAAAATAACGAACGAGGGCAAGCGCATTATTTCATGCGCTTGCCCATTTGCCGTTATTTAAGCTTACAAATCCACTGCTCAAAACAGAAAGAAAATGGCAGAGGCTTAGCGGTAAAACGGTGGTTTCACGCGTTTTTCGCGTGGAAATACGGTTTTATTGCTATGCTGTCTGCCGAACAAAACAAAAATCCAAAAAAGAAAGGACAGCAAAAAATGTTTGAGAATTTCAAGGTATTTGAAACTACCCTCGCAGGCAGACCTCTCGTAGTTGAGACCGGTAAGATGGCTCAGCTTGCAAACGGTTCCTGCCTTGTCCGCTACGGCGAGACCTGCGTACACGTTGCAGTCACCGCTTCCGCAAAGCCCCGTGACGGCATCGATTTCTTCCCCCTTTCCGTTGACTTCGAGGAGAAGCTTTATTCCGTCGGTAAGATTCCCGGCTCCTTCCTCAAGAGAGAGGGCAGACCTTCCGATAAGGCGATCCTTGCTTCCCGTGTTATCGACCGTCCCGTTCGTCCTCTGTTCCCCAAGGACATGAGAAACGACGTTGCAATCGTTGCAACCGTTATGGCTGTCGATCCCGACTGCTCTCCTGAGATCACCGCAATGATCGGTACCTCCATCGCAATCTCCATCTCTGATATTCCCTGGAATGGTCCTATCTCCGCAGTATCCGTCGGTTATGTTGACGGCGAGATCGTCATCAACCCCACCGCAGAGCAGAGAAAGAACAACCGCATGAGCACCACCGTTGCTTCCACCGACAAGAAGATCGCAATGATCGAGGCAGGCGCAGACTGCGTATCTGACGAGGTCATGTACAACGGTATCATGGCAGGTCACGAAGCTAACCAGGCTGTTATCGAGTTCATCAAGGGCATTCAGGCTGAGATCGGCAAGGAGAAGTTCTCCTATCCCAGCAACGAGCCCGATCACGATATGTTCGAGGCTATCAAGGAATTTGCAATCGAGGACATCAAGGTTGCACTTGACACCGACGACAAGACCGTCAGAGATGCTAACCTCAAGCCCATCTATGAGGCAGTTCACGCAAAGTTTGACGAAATCTATCCCGAATCCGAGGCAAAGATCGATGAGTGCCTCTACAAGACCCAGAAGTTCGTTGTTCGCCGCTGGCTCCTCGACAAGCAGAAGCGTGTTGACGGACGCGGCATGGACGAGATCCGTCCCCTTGCTTCCGAAGTCGGCATTCTCCCCAGAGTTCACGGTTCAGGTCTCTTCACCAGAGGTCAGCCCCAGGTTCTCACCATCTGTACTCTCGGTCCTGTCAGCGACCGTCAGCTCCTTGACGGCATCGATGATGAGGAATTCAAGAGATATATGCATCACTATAACTTCCCCTCCTACTCCGTAGGCGAGACCAAGCCCAGTAGAGGCCCCGGCCGTCGCGAGATCGGTCACGGCGCACTTGCAGAAAGAGCACTTCTCCCTGTAATTCCCTCCGAGACTGAGTTCCCCTATGCACTCCGCCTTGTTTCCGAGGTCGTTTCCTCCAACGGTTCCACCTCTCAGGGCTCTGTATGCGGCTCAACTCTTGCTCTTATGGACGCAGGCGTTCCCATCAAGGCTCCTGTTGCAGGTATCTCCTGCGGACTTATCACCGAGGGTGACCGCTGGATGACCATGGTTGACATTCAGGGTCTTGAGGACTTCTTCGGCGATATGGACTTCAAGGTAGCAGGTACCCACGACGGCATCACCGCTATCCAGATGGACCTTAAGATTGACGGTCTTACCCCCGAGATCGTTAAGGACGCTATTGAGAAGACTCACAAGGCTCGTAACTATATCCTTGACGAAATCATGCTCAAGGCTATTCCCGAGCCCAGAGCAGAGCTCTCCAAGTATGCTCCCAAGATGCTTTCCACCACAGTTCCCGTTGACAAGATCCGTGAGGTCATCGGTTCCGGCGGTAAGGTTATCCAGAAGATCGCTGCTGAGTGCGAGGTCAAGGTTGACATCGAGGACGACGGCAAGGTATTCATCTGCGGCGTAGATATCGAGAACTGCCGCAGAGCTCTCCAGATCGTTGAGACTATCGCTCACGATCCCGAGCCCGGTTCCTTCTACAACGGCATCGTAACCAGAATCATGGACTTCGGTGCATTTGTTGAGATCGCTCCCGGCAAGGAAGGTCTCGTACACATCAGCCGCCTCGATGTAAAGCGTACCGAGAAGGTAACTGACGTTGTAAATGTCGGCGACAGAGTCATGGTTAAGGTTCTTGAGATCGACGACAAGGGCAGACTCAACCTCTCCCGTCGTGATGCTCTCATCGAGATCGAGGGCATGGTTCCCGAGAACACCCTCTCCGACCGTCCCCGCCCCGAGCGCCGTGACAACAACAGAGGCGACAGAAGACCTCCCAGAAGAAACAACGACGATCAGTAATATTTGATTGAAAAATTCCCCCGAGTATTCGAAATGAATGCTCGGGGGTTGTTTATGATACAACTATTATGTATATCGATAAAATGTGTAATAGTTGCAATTTTACTAAACGGTTGCTAGAATAAAAATAAGTATTTCCACAGAATTTCAGGAGGGGTAAAAATGAACCATTATGTATTCAGAATCGATTATGGCGAGTGCCACGATGCTCTGAGAAAAGAGATATTGGCAGGCAGACTTCGTCAGGGATGGGGCGCAGACGGAATGACAGTGGAATGTGGAGTTGAAGAATACACAAAAGCGTGGCGCACAGTGTGGCAGGAAAGCCCGGCAGATGACGGATATATCAGAAGAAAATATAACAATATCAGTATAATGAGGGAGATGACAGAAGGAGATATAATTGTTATTCCTAAGCTGAATATAAATGATGAAAGTGATTGGAGAAGTTTCACGATAGCAGTGGTTGATAAGGGTGGATACTCGTTTGAGGTTATGAAAGATATCAGAGATTTCGGACATATAATCAAGATAAGAGATTTTTTTAGCTGCGCATATCTTCACAATGAAAACTCAAGAGACATTATCAAAAGATTCAGATCATATCAGAGAGCGATAACAAGAGTAAATGATGAGACAGTGATTGCTGCAATTGATGAACTGATAGCTACAGCTGATAAAAGTGAAATGTGTGAAAATGAGATGTCCACACTGGAAGCCGTTGTCAGCAGAACAATTGAACAGCGCAACAATTATATTCAGGCAATTGGAACGGCACTTGAAGGGTGGAGCTCTGTACAACTTGAAAAAGCAACTGAAGAGCTGTTCAGAAAAAACGGATATGATTTGATTGCAAGAAATCAATTCAACAGAATAGGCGGAGATGTGGATCTGACATTTTCTTCGTATGCTCGCGATACCCTGATGTATGATATTATGGCAATGTCCGAAACAGAAAAAACGGAGATAAGAGTACAGCTTAAGAACAAGAAAGATAATGACACCAATGATATGGAAGGAATTTTGCAGCTTGAGGCAACACAGGGATATGAGAAATCGATCAATATTCTTATCAATCTGACAAAAGAGTATTCCGATGAAGCAAAAAAAGCAGCGCAGGAGAAAGGTATAATAATTATAAATCGCTATCAATTTGCATCTCTGCTTATAAGACACGGTCTTGACCTCAGCGTGTGTTTACCTGATTATGAAAGCTTTTAACGCTGGTTTTTCTTGGGAATTATCTTGTATAGCTGACAGTGAAGTGATATAATATGCAATACAAGATTGCGAAAAGAGCTGATATGTGTGTCCTTTTCAAGAAAATTCTACATAGGCTTCCGCTCAGTGGATTCAGAGCTGAGACTCAAAAACAGTGAGCTTCTCAATATGCTTGTGGACATGGCTATAATGCAGGCAGAAACCTGCGGCGAGCGGCTGGGAGATTCTGACCGACGCTGGCTGCTCCATGGCTATAGGGTGAATTTCATTGAACGTCCGAAATACGGCACTGAAATTGAAATTATCACATGGCCGACCTTCTTCAAAAACATAACCTCAACAAGAGAGTTTGAGGTGCGCAATTCTGACGGCAGGTTGCTGGCAACAGTGCTTTCCGATTGGTCAAGGGTTGATATTACCACGAAGAAGCTTGTAAAAATCACTCCTGAAGAGGTGGAGGCATATTCGCCTGACCCAACTCACACAAACTACAATCTCTTTAAAATGCCGAGAATTACAGAGCCTGAAAGCTATGATTATGAGAAGATCTTCTGTGCCGATTGGAAGTTTATGGATATGTACGGTCACATGAACAACACATACTACATGGATATTGCAGAGCATATGATTTCCGATGAGATACGGGAAATTCTACCGGAGCTTGATTTTGACATAGTCTACAAGCAGGAGATACCAGAAAATACGGAGATAAAGTGCTTCGTAAGCGAAACAGACGAAGCATACACCGTGTCATTTAAAAGTACTGACGGTGCGGTGCTTCACGCAATAGTAAAGTACTATAAGCGCAAAGCACAGTAATGCAAACAAAGAACAACGCCTTCAGGTTTTCCTGAAGGCGTTGAATTTATTATATTTGATTTGTGAAATTACTGATGTTCAGTTTTCTTGAACCGGTGAAACTATTTCATCGGACTCACCTTTTCATAAGATTTTGTTTTTTGATTATTTGTGTAAATCTATATGAATTTTTATTTTATGAACACACAACCTGTTTTCACGTTTTTATTCGCTTATGCCTTGCCATTTGTTTTCCGCGGCTAAGTGCCGCCACTTATCAGATAAGCTTTTATTATCAATATATTTTGTCCTTTCCATATCTTGCGGACTGCTTATCTGTTCACTTTATTTTGTTTCCGGCTTTATCGGCGCTCCGATAATTCACCGCGGCAAATCCAACGGTTATTATCGAAGCTCAGGCGGTGTGCTGCAGACTGTATTGCTTCCATTGGATTCACCCCCTTGAGTTGATCTAGACTGTTTGTATTTCCTTTTGTGTCTATAATATAACATAGGTTTTGGCGTTTGTCAACACTAATTTTAAAATAAGTGAAAATTTTTTATTTATTTTGCCAACCTGTAATTACCTCTTGACTTGGAGACTGTTTGAGGTTAAAATTAATTGTAAGGGACATGAAGGGAGAGATAATCATGGCCGGTGAATATGGCATGAATATAGTAACTCTGGTTGACGATGCAGGAAACCAGATGGAATTTGAAGTTCTCGATGCAATCGAGACCGATGACGGCAGATATATCGCGCTGCTGCCCATACCCGAAGCCGGCAGTGAGAGCGATGGAGAGTATTTCATACTGCAGGTTGTGGCAGGCGAGGGTCAGGATGAGCTTATCGAGGTAAATGATGCCGAGCTTATTGAGACTCTTGCGGATATATTTGAAGGCCGCTTTGAGGATCTTTACGGCGGCGAATAATTTTAAGATTTGGTATACATTGAGTGCTTCTGAGCATAATATGTATTGAAAGCAGTTCTTTGATTGCCGGTCTGCCCGGATCGCGGACAGGTGCTTTTATAACCCTACATTTTTGATAAAAGGGAGTCCTTTTGCTCCGGCGGGGGATTGCAGACCTCCCGGCACGGCATGTACCGTTGTTGGACGAAGGGAGCGTGAAGCCGTTGGGGGGACACACACCTGCTTTTGGTAGGCAGGTTATCAAAAGCACGATACGACCGGGCGGGCATTTAATATTGCAATACAAAAGAGAGCAAGGCGCAAGCCTTGCTCTCTTTTGCAGTTCTCGGCTTTTTGTTTATACCAGAGGAATAGTCTGACCATTGTGAGCTTTTTTATATTTTTCGGTTATTGTATTGACAAAGCTTTTATGGTTTTCATAGGTGGGAGATGACTTTACAGCCTTTTTTCCTATGTAGAAATATACGGTGGTGAATGTAGTCATGCGGCGTCTTATTGTGCTAATACCCATTTTTTCAACATTCTCATACTTATATTTCTTTTTGATTCCAAGAAAGTTCTTTACAGAAAAGCACTCATCATCAAAAACGATGACCTCATTCAAGGCACAGATCCAGGCAAGAACAGGGATAATGGCGATCGACGAGAATGCCAGCGCACTGGTAAGATCAAATTCTACTGCCACCTTGGAAAGGATAAATATAAAACCGGCGCAGAATATTGAACAGATTGAAAGTGTTTTTATTGAGCCTGCATCATATACGACGTTATTGTACTTGTCTCTGGATTTTCTTACAATAAAACCGATAATAGGAAGAATAACAAGTACCGCTACAACTGCGTAGATAATTATATTTTCCATATTAACGCTCCTTTGTTGTTGGAATTTGAATGGTATTATTTGCCGAGAACATACTTATAACAGGAATACAGCTTTGGAAATATTGAGATTTTCAAAGCTGTATTCCTGTTTCGGTGATTGTTTAAGCTTTAAGAGGATCAATCTTCAATAGCACGAACGGCGCTGATATAATAGCCGCCATCAACTGCATTGAGAACATATTCCATCTGCTTGTAGTAGTCGGAGCCCTCCATGGCTTCCTCGGTGGCGCTGAGGTAGCCGACCTCCAAAAGCACCTGAGTGCGTGAGCCGATATGGCTGATCTTTAATATGTGAGGCTCAATATCACCGCTGGTAGTGATGACATGGAAACAGTCATCAGCGGCACTGTAGTAGTATATCTTTTCGTCCTCGATAGCGTACATGTTGGCAAAATCGATGGTGAAGTCATTGCCGAACAGTACCTTGCCCGATGCTTCGACATCGGAGGAAGGAATGAGAAGTCTTGTTTCATTCTCGACTTCAAGAGCAGTGTAGGTGTGGTCGGCAGCAGCCTCACCGTAGGTAAGTCTGTTTATTGCCGCCTCTACAAGAATGTTGTTGTCAACGGAAGAGATGGTCTCAAAGGGTTCGGGGTCAGCATTGACTACAGGGAGAATAAAGGAAGCGTAGTCGGTCTGAGAACCCGAAGAGTTTGAACCGGAGGGAATACCCTTGATAAACCAAACAACAACGAATATAAAACCGATGATCGCAAAGACCATGGTTGCACCGCCGATTATGGCAGAAACTCTGCGGCGCTGACGCTTATCTTTAATAATCATGTCGTCTCCTTCCTCCAGCCATTGCTCAAAGAAATCATCGTCGTCAAAATCCGGTGCAAGACCGGGAGTTGAAGCGGCAAAAACAGCAGTGGCTTCTTCGGGGCGTTTTTTTCTTATAAAGAGAGTTTCGTCCTGGGCAACTCCGGGAGAATATGCCGAAGGATCGGCAAGCTCCGTGGAGATCCTTGTTTCAAAGTTGCGTCTGCGAGGTGCAGGAGCAGGGACGGGAACGGGTCTTGAGGTGATGATTTCTTCATCTTCCTCGTCTTCTTCCTCGTACTCGTAGTAGTCCTCGTCAAAATCATCTTCGTCCTGAGCTTCCTCGACATTTTTTTCAGAAGGAACGTAGACCTTTACATCGTCTTCTTCCTCGTCATCTTCTTCGACAATTCCTTCCTCAGGTTCCTCAACGGGTTCCTCGACAGGTTCCTCAACGGGTTCCTCAACGGATTCCTCAACGGGTTCCTCGACAGGTTCCTCAACGGGTTCCTCAACGGATTCCTCAACGGGC
>JAZSJQ010000001.1:0-48155 GCA_045534445.1 Acutalibacteraceae bacterium | reverse complement strand
TATGCCAGAAGCGGCTGTAGAGCAGGTGGAGTGTGGTATGCTCCATACCGCCGTTGTACCAGTCAACAGGTCCCCAGTACTTGAGAGCTTCCTTGGAAGCCAGCTCCTTGTCGTTGTGGGGATCGCAGTAGCGCAGGAAGTACCAGGAAGAACCTGCCCACTGAGGCATGGTATCTGTCTCACGCTTAGCGGGGCCGCCGCACTTGGGACAGGTGGTATTTACCCAATCGGTGATGTTTGCAAGGGGGGATTCTCCGTTATCGGTGGGCTCATAGGACTCTACATCGGGGAGAGTCAGGGGAAGCTGATCTTCGGGGATGGGTACCCACTCGTTACAGTGGTCGCACCATACCAGAGGAATAGGCTCGCCCCAGTAACGCTGACGGGAGAATACCCAGTCGCGGAGCTTGAAGTTAACCTTTGCTTCTCCCAGCTTCTCATTTGCGAGGAACTCAGTGATCTTTACCTTTGCTTCTTCAACAGAAAGACCATCGAGGAATCCGCTGTTGACCATTACGCCTGTCTCGCAGTCGGTGAATGCTTCCTTCTCAACATCGCCGCCCTTGACGACTTCGATGATGGGAAGCTCAAACTTCTTTGCAAACTCCCAGTCGCGGGTGTCATGTGCGGGAACTGCCATGATAGCGCCTGTACCATAGGAAACAAGAACGTAATCGGAGATGAAGATGGGGATCTCTCTGCCGTTTACGGGGTTGATGGCCTTGATGCCCTCGAGCTTTACACCTGTCTTTTCCTTTGCCATTTCGGTGCGCTCGAAGTCAGACTTACGAGCTGCTGCTGCCTGATACTCACGGATAGCATCCATATTGGTCAGCTTGTCGGAAAGCTTCTCGATAAGGGGATGCTCGGGGGAGATTACCATGTAGGTAGCACCGAAGAGGGTGTCGGGACGGGTGGTGTAAACTCTGAGAGTTTCGCCGAGGGTGGTCTTGAAGTCAACCTCAGCACCTGTGGAGCGGCCGATCCAGTTTCTCTGCTGGAGCTTTACTCTCTCTATGTAATCGAGACCGTCGAGGTCATCGAGGAGTCTCTGTGCATAAGCTGTGATCTTAAGCATCCACTGGCTCTTGACCTTTCTGACAACTTCGCTGCCGCAGCGCTCGCAGACGCCGTTTACGACTTCTTCGTTTGCAAGAACGCACTTACAGGAAGTACACCAGTTAACAGCCATTTCCTTCTTGTATGCAAGACCCTTCTTGTAAAGCTGGAGGAATATCCACTGAGTCCACTTAAAATACTTGGGATCGGTGGTATCGATCTCTCTGTCCCAGTCAAAGGACAGACCCAGCATACGAAGCTGGCTCTTGAAGCGCTTTACGTTGTTCTCGGTAACGATAGAAGGATGGATATGATTCTTGATAGCGTAGTTCTCAGTGGGAAGTCCGAATGCGTCCCAGCCCATGGGGAACAGAACATTGTAGCCTTCCATTCTGCGCTTTCTTGCAACTATATCCATTGCGGTGTAGGGTCTGGGGTGACCTACATGAAGACCTGCGCCCGAGGGATAAGGGAACTCAACAAGTGCATAGAACTTGGGCTTTCTGAAATCGTTGGGTGCACAGAAGGTCTTGTTTTCGTCCCAGATATCCTGCCATTTTGCTTCAATGGCTTTAAAATCGTATTTTCCAAAACTCATTTTATGTCAGCTCCTACCGGATTAGTTTTCTTCAGGTTTAAATGCATAAAGGGAGGGATCAAGTCTCTCACCGTCAAGCCATAGTCTTTCCAGATCATAATATTCACGTGCTTCGGGATCGAATACGTGAACGATGACGCTGTAATAGTCAAGCACGATCCATGAACGGGTGGTATGACCCTCGACATGACCGGGGGTAATGCCTTCCTGCTTGAGCTTGAATTCCACCTCATCGGCAAAAGACTTTACCTGAGTGGAACTGTTACCTGTAACGATAACAAAATAATCTGCCAGGGTTGTTACGTCCTCTACTCTGATAACTGCAAGATCCTGGGATTTTTTTGAATCCAGAATATTAGCTATCTTAAGAGCGAGGTTTCTTGCTTCAATGCTCATTTTTAATCCTCCTTGTGCCATTGTCAGCACAAATGTCTGTTTCTATTATATAGCCCTTGTCAAGAGGGAAATATACAGGATAAATCAATCTTCCGCAGTGCGATACTCTTCATATGCTTCAAGGGTATCGGGGTGTACAGTTCCGCCATGCTTCTGAATGTCTTTTATTGTATAGCCGAGAGAATAACGAAGTGCCGCCTCCAGGCTTTTGTCCGCCTTTTTGCGCATCACATTCACATCTCTGTAATCACGATCCGCGCTGGTGAAATCTGCTATGAAAATCACCTTTTCAAGAAGACTCATGCCTGCACGGGCAGTTGTATGATAACGTATTGCATTTATTATATCCTCATTCGTTACCTTCAGCTGGTTCTGCACATATGCAGCGCCCGACATGGCGTGCCATAGCTTGTGTGTCTTATCTTCAAGCTCCGTAAGAGTTTCTCTCTGAGCAATAATGAACTTATGAGTCTCTTCATCGACTTCCTTTGTTATATCGTGAAGAAGTCCTGCTTCCTCTGCAGCTTCAACATCGGCTCCGTACTTTTTTGCAAGACGTACAGCTTCTTCGGAAACTGCAAGGCTGTGCTTATATCGCTTGCCTGACATTTTGGTGCGCAGAATGCGCTTGTAAAATTCTCTTTTTTCTGCATCCATGCGTTTCACCTCTTACATGAATATAGTGCTTTATCTCTGATGAACTCTGCAACAGATACGGTAACAAGATCATCTATATTTTTGCCTTCTGCAACTCTGTTTCTGACCTCTGTCGATGAAGCGTCAACTGCAGGAAGGCTGACAATCACACATTTGCAGCCTTTTGCAGTCAGACGTTCTGCTTCACTCTCCAGTTCATCGGTTGATACGTCGTCACGCTGAACAGCCGCAAATGTAACAAGCTCTTTCAGACCGTCAAAATTGTACCATGTTTCAAGGGACATAAACATATCTGCCCCCATTATAAGATAGAACTCACAATCGGGCATTTCTTCTGTCAGCTGTGACATTGTCAGGAAAGTATAACTTCTTCCCTCTCTGCGTATCTCTATATCAGAAACGTTAGCTACCAAGCCATAATCCTTTACAGCTAACCTGCACATTTCAAGGCGATATTCTGCTTTTGTTGCGGTTGCAGACTTATGAGGCGGTGTACCTGTGGGTATCATGAGTATCTCATCAAGACAAAGTTTTTCCTGCATTGCCTTGCATAGATTCAGATGACCGATATGAATTGGGTCAAAGGTGCCTCCGTAAATTCCTATGCGTTTCATAACGCAGCACTCCCTTTATTTTTTACGTGCTTTGGGAAGTTCGATTATGGGCTTTTCGTTGTTTCTCTTGAACAGTATGAACTTTCTGCCGATGACCTGAACAACATCGGAATCTGTCACCTTTGCAAGCTCATCTGCTGCCTCACGGGAAGTAAGAGGCGATGCTTCAAGTGCCTGGCACTTTATAAGCTCACGGGCTTTAAGCGCATCGTTTGCCTGCTTTACAAGGGTTTCAACAATACCGCCTTTGCCGACGGTGAGAATTACTTCATAATCATTTGCAAGACCTCTTAAAAAGGCTCGCTGTTTGCTTGTCAACATTTTTATACCTCGTTTGTTTTCAAATATTCGGACAGTTTTACGGAAAATTCACGCAGTGCGTTTCCTCTGTGGCTTATTGCATCCTTTTCTTCGTCAGAGTATTCTGCAATGCTTCGTCCGTCATGGCGCATGAATACAGGGTCGTAGCCAAATCCGCCATTTCCTACTCGCTCATAACCGACATAACCTTCGCATTTACCCTCAGCTGTCAGCTTATGGCCATTTGGAAAAGCGCAGCAGATACTGCACACAAATGCACAGGTGCGTTTTTCTTTCGGCACATCTTTTATGTCTTCAAGAAGCTTGTCAATATTGCGCTCATCATCGCAGGGCTCACCTGCGTAACGTGCGGAATATACACCGGGAGCACCGTCAAGAGCATCAACGCAGATTCCCGAATCGTCAGCTATTGAAGGCAATCCCGTATGCTCGCAGAAGGCTTTTGCCTTGATTTCGGCATTCTCTGCAAAGGTTTTTCCTGTTTCTTCAGGGTCTATGCCTGTAAAGCCAAGTTCCTTTGCAGTGTGAACCTCCACTCCGAGAGGAGAAAGTATTCTCTGAAGCTCGGAAAGCTTCTTTTTATTATTGGTTGCAACTATGAATTTCATTGTTTTCACCTGCCAAATATAAAAGTTTCGTAAATTGATTTATCAATTTGGCACCTTATTCAAAGGTGGCAGGATTGTCAAGGACGCTGTCCTTTGGAATCTATTATTTATTCTTCGTTTACGTCGAAGAGTGCTCGTGCAAAGTCTGCAGGCACGAAAGGCTGAAGGTCGTCTATCTTCTCACCTACACCGATGTACTTGACAGGTACGCCAAGTTCTTCCTTGATAGCAATTACAACACCGCCTCTTGCTGTGCCGTCAAGCTTTGTAAGAACGATGCCTGTAATGCCTGCGGCATTCTTGAATTCTCTTGCCTGATTGACAGCATTCTGACCTGTGGTTGCATCAAGAACGAGAAGGACTTCACGGGATGCATCTGGCAGCTCACGCTCAATTATTCTGCTTATCTTTGCAAGCTCGTTCATAAGACCGACCTTATTGTGAAGTCTGCCTGCTGTATCAACGATAACAACATCGACATTTCTTGCCTTTGCAGCAGCGATTGCATCAAATACAACTGCAGCAGGGTCTGCACCCTCGGAGTGCTTTACAATATCGCACTTTGCACGGTCTGTCCATATTTCAAGCTGCTCGATAGCTGCAGCACGGAAGGTATCTGCAGCGGCAACAAGAACCTTCTTGCCGCTGTCACGAAGCTGATTTGCCATCTTGCCGATGGTTGTTGTCTTGCCGACACCATTTACACCGATAACAAGTATGATCGAGGGTTTGGTTTCAAGATTGAGTGCCTGCTCCCCTTCCATCATTTCAGCAATGGTTTCGCAAAGCAGATCTTTTACTGCCTCGGGATCCTTTGTGCCTGTCTTCTTGACCTTGCTGCGAAGTTCATCACAGATTCTGGAAGCAGTTACTGCTCCGCAGTCTGCTGTGATAAGCATTTCCTCAAGCTCTTCAAAAAGCTCTTCGTCGATCTTCGTAAAACGCTTGAAGAAAGATCCTATCTGGCTGAAAAAGCCTGTTGATTTTGTTTTCTTAAGTCCCTGCTTGATTTTATCAAAAAATCCCATTATGTGTCTCCTTAAAATCAGATTCCGAGTTTTTCTTCAATTTCGCTGACCTTCAGCTCAAGAAGCTTTGATTCGCCGTCTTTCTGCATGGTTACACCGTACAGTGTTGAGCCCTTTTCCATCATGCCTCGTCTGTGGGTGATGGCAATAAACTGGGTTTTGTCGCTGATTCGGACGATATAGTCAGCAATATTGATAATGTTGCTTTCATCAAGAGGTGCATCAACCTCATCGAGGAATACGAAAGGCGATGGTGTTACCTTCATTATGGAGAAGTAAAGTGCCATTGCGATAATTGTCTTTTCACCGTTGGAGAATGAAAGCATATTATCAACCACCTTGCCCGGCAGTGCAACATTCATATCTATGCCGCTGTTCAAGGGGTCGGATTCGTCTGTCAGCTTTATTTCTGCCGAGCCGCCGCCGAAAAGCTGAGGACATATCTTCTGGAAAACCTTGCTTATTTCAGCAAATTTCTCTGTAAACATATCCTTCATGCTTGATGTCAGCTGATCGATCAGTTTTTCAAGCTCTGCCTTTGAGGTCTCAATATCTTCCATCTGAGTCTTGAAGGTTACATAGTCATTATGCACCTTTATGTACTCATCTATTGCATTGATATTGACCGGCTCAAGCCTCTTCATTGCAGTGCGAAGCTCGTTTGCCCTCTTCTGGGCTGCCTTGCGGTCTTCTACAGGCTCGTACTTATCCTCTGCCTCATGCAGTGTCATTTCATACTCCGTAAACAGCTTTGAAATGATATTATCGTACTCGCCCTGCTTGTTCTGGCGCTGAGTTTCGCATCTGCCAAGTTCCTTCATTATGGAAGCCTTGCTGTCGCCAAGCTCGCCCGAAAGCTTCGACTGAGCTGTTATCTGAGCCTCAAGAGCCATTCGTCCTTCATTGATAGTTCCGACCGAGTTACGCAGAGTTTCTGCCTCATTACGCATATTTTCAGCATTTTCTGTCTGCTGCTCTGCGTTCTTTTCAAGGCTCAGTATTGTATTCTTCCTGTCTTCTATCTCTCTTCTGATATCCTCTCTCTGAGTAAGACGGTTGTCCATTCTCGCCTTTATCTCAGAAATAGATTCCTCGATAGCTTCACAGTCTTTCTGATATGCCATTATCTGCATACCGATGTCGCTGAGTTCCTCTGTCAGAGTATTTCTCTTATCACGCAGCTCACTGCGCTCTGCAGCACTGCCGCTTATCTCACTTTCAAGCTTAGCGGAATCTTCGCTGAGGGTATCTATCTTTCCCTCCTGCTCTTTTACAAATTCCTCAAGAGATTTTTCTCTCTGCTTTGCTGCTGCTTTCTGAGATTCAATGCTGTTCTTATCTCTCTGAGCATTCTCAAACTGCTCGGTAAGGATACGAAGGCTTGTCTTAAAGTCGTTGAGATCCTGCTGTGCTGTTGCAAGCTCACCCTGAGCACCTAAAAGTGCAGCCTCGTCTGAAGCAACCTTTGCAGCAAGCTCCTTCTGCACTGCCTTGGCGTCCTCTGCCTTCTTCTGCATATCTGCCATTGTGATTTTAAGCGATTCGATCTCACTGCGTCTGCCGAGAACGCCCGAGCTTTTTGCATTTATTGAACCGCCTGTCATGGAGCCGCCTGCATTGAATACCTGACCGTCCAGTGTAACTATCCTGAAGCGATAGCCAAACTTCTTTGCAATGACATTACCTGTGGTCATATCCTCGGCAATTACTATCTTGCCAAGGAGGTTTTCAACTATATTTCTGTACTTGCTGTCACACTTTACAAGCTCACAGCCAAGACCTACAAAACCGTCATAGTTTTCAAGTGTGGGCTCGTTGAGCTTATTCGGCTTTATTGTTGTAAGGGGCAGGAATGTTGCTCTTCCTGCGTTTTCACGCTTCAAGTAATTGATTGCCGCCTTTGCGCAGTCCTCATCGTCAACTACGATATTCTGCAGACCTGCTCCAAGGGCAATTTCTATGGCTGTTGCGTATTCCGAATCGACCTCGATAAGCCTTGATACAGGTCCGTGAATTCCATGAAGCTGACCTTTCTGACCGATTTCAACAACCTTTTTGACGCTGTACTGAAATCCGCCCATGCTCTTTTCAAGGTCTTCAATTATCTTTATCTTGCTCTGACATTCGGAAATGCCCTGCAGATGCTTGTCGGTAACTGCCTTTGCATCTTCAAGCTTTGTTCTCTGCTTATCAAGACGCATACGGTAACCACCGACTGTATTGGTAAGAGAATTGATCTTTTCTTCTGCAGCTTCTATTGCTTCCTCTGTCTGTTTCTTTTCTTCTTCCAGACGTGCAAAGAGCTTTGCATTATCTTCCTCTGTCTGAGCAAATGATTTCTGACGCTCAACAAGGTCTTCAAGCTGCTCCTTTGCGCCTGCCAGACGTACTCTTGCTTCGGAAAGTGCGATTGCTATTGTATTCTGCTTTGAATTGAGCTCTTCAAGCTGGTCGGAGAAGCCGCTCATAAGGGTGCTCAGTCCCTCAAGCTCTTCTCTCTTCTTTTCCTGCTTTGTTCCGAGGGCGATTATTTCAAGGCGTTTTGCATCAATAAGCTGCTGCTTTGCCTTTATCTCCTCATTCTGCTGTTCCTCATCCTGAGAAAAAGCACTGAGCTGTCCTTCAAGGCGGGATATATCTGTCTTTGCGTGCTCTATATCATTTCTGATAAGAGCCGCTTCATTTTCTGTGCGGATTGCCTGAGCTTCGATTTCGGAAGCATTTCTCAGAACCTCGTCCCTCTTTGCATTGAGGGCATTGTTCTGCTCCATAAGAGAAACAACTGCTTCTTCTGCTCCGCGTATCTTATCTTCGATTTCCTTCAGCTGGTTTGTGTAAAGAGTTATATTGTAGTCAATATCACGCAGCTCGCTGTTTGAAACTGAAAGAGTCGCAAGCCATAAACCGACTTCCACTGCTTCACGTTCAGTACGCAGTTCGAGGTATTTCTTTGCCTTTTCAGATTCCTTTTCAAGAGGACCGTCACGCTCTTCAAGATCCGTTAATCTGACACGGAGGTGAACAAGGTTATCCTCTGCCCTTGCAAGCTCACGCAGGGCCTCCGCTCTGCTGTAACGGTACTTGGAAATACCTGATGCTTCCTCGATTATGGTTCTTCGCTCGTCACTTCTTGAATCAACAAGCGCAGCAATTTTATGCTGCTCTATCATTGAATAACCGCTTTTTCCGAGACCTGTATCAAGGAAAAGCTTTGTTATATCCTGAAGTCTTACAGCTTCACCGTTTATTTTGTATTCGCTTTTTCCCGAGCGGTAGTAACGACGCATTATTGAAACATCGTCGTTATCGACCTTCAGCTCTCTGTCGGAATTGTCGAAGTTAAGTATGACTTCCGCAAAGCCCTGAGCCTTTCGCTCGGTCGTTCCCTTAAAAATTACATCCTCTGTGGACTTTACTCGCAGAACTCTCGGAGACTGCTCTCCAAGTACCCATCGAACAGCGTCACTGATGTTGCTCTTTCCGCTTCCGTTGGGTCCTACAATAGCCGTTACACCCTTGGAAAAATCTATTGTAATTTTATCGGGAAAGGATTTAAAGCCCTGCATCTGCAATGATTTTAACTGCATCAGTCCACCTCCTTCTTGGGTTTTATTTCATATTTCCTGAGCTCTGCGTTTTCACGCACTTTTATATTTATTCCAAGCTTTGAAAGTGCAATTAAATTGCTCTTTTTTTGCCCTGTCATTTTTGAAGTTTCTCCCTTTGGCACTTCTACTATATAAGAGCCTTCCGAAAGAAGTTCCTCTGCTTTTTTCAGGTATATTCTGCTCTCGCAAAGCTCCTTGAATGCAGGATGATAAGGTCCTGCAACATAGGCTTCTTCCACACTCTGAGAGGAATGAAGACCAAGCTTTATGACTTCGATATCTGCATTGCAGAACATGATGAGAAGTTCAGCACAGAGAGATACTGCCGTTTCAAGGCTCTGCGCCTCGTATTTGCCTTCTCTGTACAGCTCCGTAAGACGAGTGTTTTCCATTACAATAGTCGGATAAATCCGCACCGTTGCAGGCTTCAATGCAATAAGCTTTTCGGCTGTCTCAACCGTTCCGCATTCTGTATCGCCGTACATTCCCGTCATCATCTGAACACCCAGCTCGATGCCGTGCTTTTTAATAAGTTCGGCTGCTCTGACGGTATCCTCTGATGTGTGTCCTCTGCGGTTCATCCGAAGAACTTCGTTATCCATACTCTGACAGCCAAGCTCAATGGCTTTGCCGCCGAAGTTTTTATAGATTTCAAGTATTTCATCGTCTATTGCATCGGGACGTGTTGAACACCGTATACCCGATACCGCACCTGATTTTACATACTCATATGCTGCAGAGAGAAGCTCCAGCATATAATCACGGTCTATTGCCGTGAAGCTGCCTCCGAAAAATGCTATCTGTGCGTTCTTAAGGTCATCACCAAGAGTTCTTCCTGCAATGGCAACTGCCTTGTCTATATCCTCTTTCGTAATCCTTGCGGTCTGTCCCGAAATTGCGCACTGGTCACAGAAAACACATCTGTGAGGACATCCCTGATGAGGCACGAAGAGTGCTATATTTGCGTGCTTCAATATCCCAGCAGCTTAAGCGCTTCACGAGCGGCGTGCTGCTCGGCTTCCTTCTTGCTTCTGCCGCTGCCGCGTCCGACTTTGTTGCTGTTTATGTACACTTCGGTGGTGAAGCGTTTGTTATGGTCAGGTCCGCTTTCACCGACAAGCACATATTCAAGCTTCTCTTCCCCGCTCTGCTGAACTATCTCCTGCAGAGTTGTCTTGTAATCAGCCTTGTTTGCACTGTGAGTCTTATTAAGCTCCTCAATGACAAAACCAAGTACAAAACGTCTTGCTTCTTCGATTCCTCCATCCAGGAATATGGCTGCGATAAGAGCCTCAAAAGCATCGGCAAGAATTGACGGTCTTTCTCCGCCGCCGCTGTTCTTTTCACCTTTGCCGAAACGGATATAGCTTCCAAGTTCAATCTGTCTTGCAAATACTGCCAGAGTTTCCTCACAGACAAGTGAGGCTCGCAGTTTTGTAAGGTCGCCCTCTTTTTTGCCCTTGAAATTTGTAAACAGATGCTGGCTTACAATAATGCTGAGTACAGCATCGCCAAGAAATTCAAGGCGTTCATTATTGTAGGTATTTCTGTGTTCATTGGCGTAGGATGAATGCGTCAGTGCAGTCTGCAGACAGTTTTCGTCCCTGAACTTGTAGCCGATAGCTTCCATAAGCTTTTCCATTGCCCTTGATTCCACCTTTAAGTCGGATAAATAGCTTTTTTCGTATTTAATAATTTTACATTATAGATGTTTTGTTGTCAATTAATATTATACTATAAATTACAAATCCATGCAGAAAAAGCTTCCGGAAAATCAACTTTTCCGGAAGCTTTTTGATCAGTCTATATTGTTCTGAAGTTTTACAGCCTTCAGGGTATTCTTCATGAGCATTGCAATGGTCATGGGACCTACACCGCCGGGTACGGGGGTAATTGCAGATGCCTTGGGCTCTACCTCTGCAAAATCAACGTCTCCGCAGAGCTTACCGTTTTCATCACGGTTCATGCCGACGTCTATTACAACAGCACCTTCCTTGACCATGTCAGCATTGACAAACTTTGCCTTGCCGACTGCTGCAACAAGAATATCTGCCTTGGAAGTGACCTCTGCGAGATTCTTCGTTCTGCTGTGGCAAATGGTAACAGTTGCATTCTTATGTAAAAGCAGCATAGACATAGGCTTTCCGACAATATTGCTTCTGCCGATGACAACGCAGTTTTTGCCTTCTATCTCGATCTTTTCAGATGCTATCATTTCCATTACGCCTGCAGGAGTGCAGGGAAGGAAATCATAATTGCCGATCATTATCTTGCCCACATTCACTGCATGGAATGCGTCAACATCCTTCTTGGGGGAAATTGCTTCGATAACAGCTTCGGAATCGAGATGCTTAGGCAAAGGAAGTTGACATAAGATTCCGTTGACATCTGCTCTGTCATTAAGCTCATTTACAAGTGCAAGAAGTTCTTCCTGGGTTGTTTCTGCAGGAAGTGCATACTCTTCGGAGATTATTCCGCAATCTGCACATGCCTTCTTCTTGTTGTTTACATAAGTTCTTGATGCGGGATCGTCACCGACAATGATTACAGCCAGTGTTGTGCTTATTCCCTTGTCCTTGAGTTCAGCAATTTCAGCTGCTACTTCTGCCCTTACATTTGCTGAAACCTTTTTACCGTCAATTATTACTGCCATTATTATCCTCCTGTGCTGTTTTTATTTCTTCAGCGTTTTCTGTTTTTGCCTCTTCAAGCTCTGCATAATATTTTTCTTTTGCAGCTTTGTAATCAGCAAGCTTCACCGTCTTGAATTCAGGTGATACTCTGTCGAACATACGCTCCGAAAAGCCAAGATAGAGAAGTACCGGTGCTGCAAGCACGCAAAGAATTGCGAGAAGCTGTGATACTCTCAGAACGTCGGGAATGAGATAGAGTGAATCTGTTCTCAGTCCCTCTATCCATGCTCTGCCGAGACCGTACCAGAACATATAAGAAAATGCGATCTGTCCTCTGAATTTATAGAATTTTTCAACCATGATAACAAGCATTACAAAGCCTGCAATACACCAGAGTGATTCATACAGGAAACAGGGATGCACAGGGCTGTCAGGTACTACTTTCATAGTATTCTCGCTGAGCATACCCCATGGAAGATCGGTTGCATCACCGAAAGCTTCCTGATTTGTAAAGTTGCCCCAGCGTCCGATGGACTGTGCAACAAGGAACCCTACCGAGGTAACGTCAAGCATGGACAGAAGCGAGAGCTTTTTCCAGTACTTTCCTATGATTCCTGCCGCCGCTGCGCCTATGACACCGCCGTATATGGCAAGTCCGCCCTCTCGGACGTTGAGAACATCAGCAAGGCTATGGTAGGAACTGATATTGAACAGAACATAATAAAGTCTTGCGCCTACGACGCCAAGTACAAGTCCGAGAATGATGACATCAATAAACTTGTCCATGTTAATGTCAAATTTCTTGTTATTCAGTGATGCATAGAGTATCGCAATGATTATACCCGTAACAATAAACATTGCATACCACATGATCTCAAAATCGCCTATTTTAAGAAATACCCGATTGACATCAAGTTCTATTCCCAGACCCGGAAATTCAACCTTCATACCAAACATTACTCATCTGCCTCCAATCTTTTTACAACCGACAGAGTCGAACTGCCGATATTGAACATTTCCGTCAGACGCATCTGCGCCATCTCGCGGGTAACCTTCGCCGCTGCCTCAACCTGCTCAAAAATATTCTCATCAGCAAAATGGGAATCGGCAAGACTGTTTGCTATTGACGAAGCACTGTCAAGCTGAGCCACCGCAGCACCGTACACCGAGCGCTGTGCCCACTCAAAATCACTCTGAGATATTCCCTCTCTCCTGAGCCTTTCGATCTCTGCTTCTATCTCCTCTTTCACTCTTACGGGATCTGAGGATTCTCCCGAAAAAACAGTCGCCTGAACTCCATCCCAGTACATGAAATCCGCACCGAAGGAGTGGTTTATAAGTCCTTCTTCAAGCAATCTGTTGAAAAGATCACCGGGCTTCCCGCTGATTATTTCAAGAACTATCTCAGTAAGCATCAGCCTCTCCGCTGTAAGCTCACAGAGCTTCTCCTTGTACCCGAGATTAAACATGGGCGCAGAAACATCAAAATCCGCTTCAATATAGGATTGCACAACCGTTTCGTCCTCTTCGGGAACTATCCTTTCGGGTGCCTGAACTCCGGGTTTAAGCATTTCGTCTGCAATGCTGAGCACCTGCTGAGGCGTTACATTGCCTGCCACGGAAAGCACCATATTGGACGGCGTATAGAAAGCGTTGTAGCAGGTGTAAAGCATCTCATGGTCTATCTGCGCGATGGATTCTGCCGTTCCTGCAATACTTATCCTGACAGGGTGTTCCTTGTACATACCTTTCAGCATATTGCTGAAAACACACCAATCAGGATTATCGTCATACATTCCGATCTCCTGCGCAATTATTCCCTGCTCCTTGTCAACAGATTCCTTTGTGAAATAAGGCTTCTGAACAAAATCAAGGAGTATTCTCAGATTCTCATCGAATTTATCTGTGCAGGAAAACAGATAGCATGTTTTCTCATATGAGGTATATGCATTGGCATCTGCGCCGTTCTCTGCAAAAAGGTCAAAAACCTCGCTGTCCTCATTTTCAAAAAGCTTGTGTTCAAGAAAATGAGCAACTCCCGCAGGCACCGACACTTCTTTTCCGTTAGCGGTGAAATGATCGTCTATAGAGCCGAACTTTGTTCCGAATACCGCATAGCAGGATGCTCTTCCCTCCTGCGGATACACATAGATCGTAACACCCGAACTATGAACAGTACGATAATATCTGTCTCCGGTTCTTTCGCAGTAATACTCAGTAAAGCTCATTCACTGTCACCGACCTTTCCTGCAAGAAGATACACAGTATCCTCGGTAAATGTCTTTGCCGCTTCTGTTATGCGCTCCTTTGACACCTGATTTATCTCATTGATATATTCCTCAGGTGAAACCATTCTGTCATTGAGCATCTGGGACGCATACCAATCCGCAAGCTCAAAGGGAGAATCATTTATTTCTCTGCATATACCTGCATTGTATAGCTTTGCCTGCTCAATAAGAGTGTCAGCAAAGTCTCCGTTTCGAAGAGCATCAAGCTGATCGTTTATTGCCTTCCGCGCTGCCTCCGCCTGTTCTTCATCAAGTCCGCTCTGAACGAAGAGCATTCCCTTGCTTCTGACATACCTGGAAGAACAATAATAGCACAGACTCATCTTTTCTCTGACATTCTTGAAAAGCAGGCTGTTGGCAGTTCCTCCGAACATCATATTCACAAGACGCATAGCATCAGTATCGCCCTCTTTTGTGTTTATGGGCGTTCTGTAGCCGATAACAAGCTTCGCCTGCTTTATATCCGCACGCTCGGTAATTTCTCTGACCTTATCAGCTTTGCCGATAATAAGCTGCTCAGGAAGTAAAGCGCAGTCACGTTCCATACTTCCTGCAATACCTTTGAGCTTTTCTTCGATTTCTTCGGTATCGAAGGTTCCCGATACCACAATATCAAGACGTGCGGTTTTCACAATCTCACGCCATGCCTGCGTTATTTCCTCTGCGGTAACAGCCTCAACCTCATTGCGTTCTCCAAGAGGCTCAAGGCCGTAAGGTTCTTCGGCGCACATATGCTTGATGCACCTTAACCGAGCATAGCGTATCTTATCATTCATCTGTGCATCGATACGTTCGAGCATGAGTCTTTTCTCAAGCTCTATATTCCCCGCTCTGAAAAGACCGTTCTCAAGAGGCGGATCGAAAAGCATCGAGAGCAGAAGGTCAATACACTCTGACGATACCCGTTCCCCATCTATCGCATATTTATCATCGAGAAATGCTATTCCTATACTGAATTTATGAAGATCACCGTGCATTCCCGTGCTTGCACGCATGGAAGCTCCGTAAAGCTTTGACAGGTGTCTTCTGAGAGTTTTGTAGTCGGGATATTTTCTGCAGGCTCTTACCAGCAGATACGGAACAAGCGCCCGAGCCGCCGACAGGCTCTCGCACATGGGCAGATACATATTTATCGCTGCCACACCGGTTTTATATCTGTCCCCTCGTATGGAAAGCAGATTAATTCCCTTACCGCATACTGTAGTTTTTATTTCCGGCAAATCATTGGTCATCCTTTCTGATGATTTGATCCATATTTCTCATTTAACGGCGGCAATGTTTTAAAGCTTCAGCCGTAAAAGCATTATAACATATTGTTCCGCTAAATCAAATAAAATATTTCAATATATGCGCTGACCTCTGCACAATCATTCCGATGCGTCCTGTATGTAATATCAATTATCACATAACAAAGTCTTGTATATTGCAAAAATCCATGTTATAATGTCAAAAATCTGAATTGACCCGGAGGAATATCATGAGTAAAAATACAAACACCAAAAACGTTGTTCCCACCCAGAAACAGAATATTGTTCAGGCAATCAAATTCCTTTTCATTTCCATTTCCGCGGGTCTGATCCAGACTCTTACGTTCACTCTGCTGAATGAGGTCGCAAAGCTTGAATACAAGTGGAGCTATCTTATCGCCCTTGTTCTTTCTGTTGTCTGGAATTTCACGATCAACCGCCGCTACACCTTCAAATCTGCCGCAAATGTACCCATTGCCATGCTCAAGGTCGCACTGTTCTACTTTGTCTTCACCCCTCTCTCCACATGGGGTGGCTCTGCTCTCGAAGCTCTCGGCATTAATGAATACATTGTCCTCATCGGTACAATGGTAATTAATTTCATAACCGAATTCCTTTATTGCAGATTATTTGTATACCGTGGCAAAATGTACACAAATGACCTTGGTCAGAAGGAAATGGAAGAGCTTGCAAAGACAGAATCCGAAGAGGCTTAAATTATTTTTATGCAAAACAGTCAGAACAGATATACAGCACCCCATAATGCTGTATATCTGTTTTTTATACCCCATTTATAAATTCACTATGGACTAAAAGGAGCATCTATAATATAATTCAATAAAGCTTTCTCATCTGTCAGAATGGTGTGTCAGGGAGGTATTATTATGGGATTTTTTGATATATTCAAAAAGAAAGGGACAGGCAGGACTATGAAAGAGCCCGAGAAGATATCTGCTGAAAAAGCTGAAGCAATAGTCAGGAAAATGGAGGAAATGAGCAGAAAGTGCGCATATAAGCTGACTCTTGATAAGGAACGTACTCCCTCTCTTACCGATACAAAATTCGGCGGTACGCCCTACTGGGACAGCCGCCGCGAATACCCCGTATCTTCAAAAGGTGAAAAGCTGTTTCTTTTGGCTCAGATAAATCTCTCTGATGTAAAGGATTGTGAAAAGCTCCCCTCTTCGGGACTTCTGCAGTTTTTTATCGGTGCAGATGATCTCTACGGTATGGACTTCAACAGCTATATAAGCAACGATACCTTCCGTGTCATTTATCACGGAAGTATCGATGAAACCATCATAATAGAAGATGTTCAGGCTTTTGGCATTCCAACCAATCTGAACCCTCCCGAGGACGATGAATTTCTTTTCCCCATAACAGGTGAACTTGCTGTCAACATAGAAAAAACCGAAGTTTCCGTCGGCACTGAGGATTTTGAATACGAAAGATATATGCACAAGGCAGCGACGGAGCTTGAAATAAAGCTTTCCGAAAATGAAACACCCTTCAGCATTCTGCCCGAAGAGGTTTTCGACAAGGAATGCGAAGCTCAGAGAAACACAGGTCACTGGCTCTTCGGCTATGCATACTTTACTCAGAATGATCCGAGAGACTATATGATTGATCTGCAGGACTATATTCTGCTTTTTCAGATGGATTCTGATTTCGGCGGATACTCAAGCCGTGAGATACTCTGGGGAGACAGCGGCGTGGGCAATTTCTTCATAAAGCCCGAGGATCTTGAGAAGCTTGACTTTTCAAAGGTCATGTACAATTGGGACTGCTGCTGATCTTAGTATATATTATTCTCTCCCTCCTCAGAGGGAGGCAATGTAAAGAGGTATCATTCCTATGAAATTTTACAAAATCGCGGTGATCGGCGGCGGTGCATCGGGCATGACAGCAGCAGTTTTTGCAGCCCGTGAGGCAGGCGGTGAAAATGTACTGCTTTGCGAGGCTTTGCCGAGGTTCGGAAAAAAACTGCTTGCAACAGGTAACGGCAGATGCAATCTTACGAACACAGGCGCCTCACTGTCCGATTACCACACCGATGCGCCGAAGGTTCTTGAAAGTGTTTTAAGCCGCTTTAACGTCACAGATACTCTTGATTTCTTCCGTTCCGTGGGTATTGAAAGCTTCGAGGAGTCCGAGGGCAGAATTTATCCCATGAGTGAGCAGGCGGCTTCTGTTCTCGATATGCTTCGTCTTGAGATCGAACGGCTCGGTGTCTGCTGTATGACCGATGCAAGAGTATCCAAAATAAGGAAAGTGCAGGGCGGTTATATCCTCAGCGGCAGCGAGGATATAAAAGCAGAAAAGGTCATAATCGCCTGCGGCGGCATGGCTGCACCCAATCTCGGCGGCTGTTCTGACGGCGTAAAGCTGCTCTCATCTCTCGGTCACAAGGCTGAAAAGACACTCCCTGCTCTGACTCAGCTTAAAACCGATTCACCCTACAGCGGTGCTCTGAAGGGGAATCGCGCCGATTGCATTATTTCTCTTCTCAGAAACGGCAAGACAGCGGCAAAGGAAAAGGGCGAGGTACTTTTTGCCGACAATGCACTTTCGGGTATTGCAATTTTCAATATTTCAAGATTTGCAAAGACGGGAGATACTGTATCTCTGCGGCTTCTGCCCGATTTATCGAAAAAGGAAGTTTATTCAATGCTTGAGCGCAGAGCGAGAGATTTGTGTAAGCTTACTTTTGAAAACTACCTCAACGGTATGCTGAACAAACGCATTGCCAATTGCGTTCTGAAGGCTTCGGGTCTCGCTCCCCTTTCGCGTTCCGTGTCCTCATTGAGCGATGCAGAACTTAAAAAGCTATGTGATACCATATGCGATTTTAGGTTTACCGTAACAGGATTAGGCGATTGGAAAAATGCTCAGGTGACACGGGGCGGAATACTGCTTTCGGAGTTTTCTGCCGATATGCAGTCTAAAATCTGCAAGGGTGTCTTTGCCTGTGGTGAAACACTGAATGTTGACGGTAAATGCGGCGGCTACAATCTGCAGTGGGCTTGGAGCAGCGGTGCTGCCGCAGGTCTCAGTGCTGCAAAGAAAGGTTGAATTTATGCTTAAAATAAGCAATATTTCCATTCCTGTCAGAAAAGACGGCGAGGGAGCTCTTCAGGACGCAGTATGTGCTGTTCTTCGTCTGCCGAAGAGTAAGCTCGGAAAACTGAAGATACTCAAGCGTTCTGTTGATGCAAGGAAAAAAGACAACATTAAAATTTTATATACTGTAGCTGTCGATGTCTCAAACGAGAATAATTATGTAAACAAAAAAGACATTGCGCTCTATCAGATAAAAAGCTATCCGATGCCTGAAAGTGTATCTCTTCTCTCTAAGCCTCTGGTTGTGGGCAGTGGTCCTGCCGGACTTCTCGCGGCTCTGGTTTTAGCTCAGTGCGGTGCAAAGCCCATTGTAGTTGAACGTGGTCAGTGCGTTGAAAAAAGGCAGGAGTCCATTGATGCGTTTTTCGCAGGCGGCAGGCTTGACCCTGACAGCAACGTACAGTTTGGCGAGGGCGGCGCAGGCACTTTTTCCGATGGCAAGCTGACCACGGGCATCAAGGATATAAGAATCGAAAAGGTCATAAGCGAATTTGTTGAAGCAGGCGCTCCACAGTGCATCGAATATGACAGCAAGCCCCATATCGGCACAGATAAACTTATTATTATGGTGAAAAACCTCAGGGAAAAGATAATTTCTCTGGGGGGAGAATTCAGATTTGAGACCACACTTTCCGATATTATCATTGATGACGGAAAGATATGCGGTGCTGTGCTTACGCATAACGGTGAATGCTATACTCTTCCCTGCTCTGATATTATTCTGGCAACGGGGCATTCTGCAAGGGATACTTTCAAGATGCTCTATGAAAAGGGCATCGAGATGGTGCAGAAGCCTTTCTCTGTAGGTGCAAGAATCGAGCACCCTCAGGAAATCATAAACAAGGCTCAGTACGGCGAGGCAGCATCGGAGAAGGCTCTCGGTGCCGCAGATTATAAGCTCAGCACTCATCTGCCTGACGGACGCGGAGTTTATACATTCTGTATGTGTCCCGGTGGGCGTGTGGTTGCCGCGGCAAGCGAAGAGCATGGGGTTGTCACCAACGGCATGAGCCTTTTTGCCCGTGATGACGAAAACGCCAACAGTGCTGTGCTTGTAAATGTTGAGCCTTCAGACTTCGGAAGTGATCATCCGCTGGCAGGAATCGAGTTTCAGCGAAAAATCGAACGTGCGGCATACATTGCTTCCGGAGATTACCGCGCAACCGCTCAGCTTGTGGGCGATTTCCTCAAAGGCAAGGAATCATGCGCCTTTGGACGTGTCAAGCCAAGTTACTTGCCGGGGGTAAGACTCGGAAAAATGGAGGACTGCCTGCCTGATTTTGTAACTCGTTCCATGCGCGAAGGACTAAAGGAGTTTGGCAGAAAACTTCGTGGCTTTGATATGCCCGATGCAATTCTCACCGCCCCTGAAACACGAAGCAGCTCTCCTGTTCGCATAATCAGAAATGAAAATTTGCAGGCTAATATTGCGGGGCTCTACCCCTGCGGTGAAGGTGCAGGCTACGCAGGTGGAATCGTCTCCGCAGCAGTAGATGGCATCAAGTGCGCCGAAGCGTTGCTTGAGAGGTACAGATAACCATACGAAGGAGTGACGGTTATGAAAAGATTGGCAATACTGTTGATTTGCATTTTGACTTTTGTCTGCGGATGTAAGGCGTCTCAGCAAATTGATGCTCCAAGTTCTCATACTGAATTTTCATCGCACAACTCCGCTTATGATGATATTATTGAAGATTACCGCAATATAGTCACATTCAGAATATCTGAAGATTTTGAAAGCAGATGGAACAACGGCGAATTCATTGAGCTAAGCGACGATTTGGATTCTGTCATCAACTCCCTCAACGATACACTCAACTACAGATGGGAATGTATGCTGATCGAAATGCTTGCATATGATTCAGAAGAAAACCGCTTCGGATATATCATGACAGATATAAATGATGACGATATGCCGGAGCTATTCTGGATTCGCGGCGATCACACCGTTCTTGCCGTCTTTACTGTGCAGGATGGAAAAATCGTTCTGCTGGATGCATTCCGGACAAGATATTCCTGTGTAATCACCGATGACTTTATGGTTTATACTCAGAGCTCAGGCGGCGCATCCATAATCGACTATGAAATCAGGTATTTGTCCGATGATGCAAAGCTTGTTAAATCTGCAGGGTTTTCAATGTACAATGATGAATATTCAGAATATGCAAGCGGTGAGACTGTTTCTATAGACAGAAGCAGGTTCGATGAACTTCTTATTGAATATCCCTTTGAAAACAGCCGGCGTTGGATTGATATGGAAATCATGCCGTTGGGAATTGAAAACACCCAAAAAGCCTCATTTAAAGACCCGCTCTGACGAGGGCAGGTTATATTATGCAAGCATAATTGACTATGCCCCAGTCACCTGCGGTGACAGTCCCCTTTAGGCATGGGGGCCAAAAACAAACTTTTCCGACACACTCAAAAAGCTCCGACCATACGGTCGGAGCTTTTTGTTTTACGGGCAATTAGCAGCCGCAGCCACAGCCGCAGCCGTAGTTGTTGTAGCTTGTGTCATTTGCGCAGTTGTTGCAGCTGTTGCAGTTGCGCTCATTCTCACAGCCGAAGTCGTTGTCGTTCTGCTTTACAAGAAGAAATACGAGAACAAGAATCAGTACCCATGTGCAGGTGTTACCGCCGAAAAGACCATTGTTGCAGCACATATTGTTTTACCTCCTTTTTCAGATTTCACTATATACTATGCTGAAAGTCAGGAAGGTGTGAAAAATTAGATTTCGGAAGCATGAGGGAGCTTCAGCGAGATTTCGGGAGATTTCACTTTAACGCACAGAGATTTTTGACTAAATTTGACTTTGACTTTCTTTGACTTTCGCTTTACAATAAGGTCAAAGAAAGTCAAAGAGGTGTTTTTGATGAATATAAGCGAACTGGTGGCTCGCGCCATAATCGATATACTTGAAGAATCCGACGGCATTGCGGAAATTCAGAGAAATGACTTTGCTCAGACCATGGGCTGTGCACCAAGTCAGATAAATTACGTTATAACCTCTCGATTCACCCCTGAGCACGGCTACACCGTTGAGAGCAGGCGTGGCGGCGGCGGTTTTATCCGCATCACAAGGGTCCGACACGACAAGCCTGCCGTACTGATGCACCTGGTTAACTGTATAGGTAATAGCCTTGACAGCAAAACAGCCCGTGCAATGATAAGCAATCTGCTCATGAACGAGATCATTTCCGAGGAGGTATGCAAGGTCATGCTTGCCGCCTGCTCCGATAACGCTTACCGCGAGCTGTCACCTATTTACCGTGACATTCTTCGCGCTTCCGTTTTAAAACAAATGCTGATTAATCTTGAATAAGGAGGACTAAACTATGTTATGTACAAACTGCGGAAAGAATCAGGCTACAGTACACATCAAAAAAACGATCAACGGAGTCACCAAAGAGTATATGCTCTGCTCCGAGTGTGCTTCCAAATCCGAACTTACCCCGTCTTTTTCTGACTTTGACACTCTTCTTAAAAGCGCATTTTCGTTTATGCCCCGAACACTTCAGACTAAGCGTAAATCATGTCCTTCCTGCGGCTCTACCCTCTCCTCAATTTCTGACAGCGGAAAGCTTGGCTGCGCTCAGTGCTACGAGGTTTTTGCAGAGGATCTTGCTCCGACCATTGCGAGGATCCATGCCAATGCGGTGTATGTAAAAGGCAACAGCGTTCCCGTTCAGAAGGAAGAAAAGGAAGAAAATAAGCTTGAAGCTCTGAAGGCACAGCTTACAAGGGCAGTAAATGAAGAAAACTACGAGCTTGCGGCAAAGCTGAGAGACGAGATAAGAGCATTGGAGGGTAAATAAGATTATGGAAAAATGGTTTGATAAAAGCGGTGTCAGCTATGATACCGCAGTCAGCACAAGAGTGCGTTTTGCCAGAAATGTCGAGGGCTTCCCCTTCCCTCACAAAATGACAAGGGAGCAAAAAGCCGAGCTCATAAATAAAGTTCGCAGTGCGCTCTGCGAGGGAAATTCTGCAATAAGCGGTGATATCAGATATATTGATATGACTTCACTCAGCGAAAATGAGATACTCTCAATGGTCGAACGTCACCTCATCTCCCCCGATTACGCTTCCCAGCCCAATGGCAAGGCACTTCTCATAACCGAGGACGAATCCGTAAGCCTTATGCTCTGCGAGGAGGATCATATCAGGCTGCAGGTAATGAAGAGCGGTCTTTCTCTTGCAGAGACTTACGACTACGCCGAAAAGCTTTGCAGGCTGCTTTCCGAGAATCTTAAATTCTCATTTTCAGAAAAGTACGGATATCTCACCGCCTGCCCTACCAACCTCGGCACTGCCATGAGAGCATCGGTCATGCTCCATCTGCCTGCGCTCGAAAAGAGCGGTGCGCTTTCACGCTTTGCAGAACAGCTCTCAAAGCTGGGTCTTACCATCAGAGGAGTTTACGGCGAGGGTACAAAATCTGTTGCGTCCATGTACCAGCTTTCAAATCAGACCACCCTCGGCATAAGCGAGGGCGACACTATTGCAAAGCTCGACAAGCTGTGCGCCACCATTATTGATGCCGAGAAAAAGGCAAGGCAGTCCATGATATCAAAAGCAGGCGTTCAGGACAGCATATGGCGAGCTTACGGCACCCTGAAATATGCCCGTCTGCTCAGCGGAAATGAATTTTCCGAGCTCTATTCCCTCCTTCGCTTCGGCGCATCTGAGGGAATGTTTGAAAACATGAAAGCGGATGATCTTGCAGGACTTTTTGAACACGCACAGGCAGGTACTCTCTGCTGTGAAAGCGGTGCTTCACTTTCGGCTGCAGAAAGAGATATAAAAAGGGCTGAAATGGTGAGATCCATCTTCAAATAACGCATTTTTCTCTGACACCTCATCACCGCCTACGGCGGAGCTTCCCCTCAAGGGGAAGTCTTTATCTAAAGCAAAGGAGATATGATAAATGGCGAATATGTATAATTTTCAGGGAATGAGCGAAAAGGCCAACGAAGCTTTGAATAACGCCATTACTTTTGCTCAGGAAAGCGGACACAATTTTATTGGCAGCGAGCATATCTTAGTCGGCTTACTGTCTGTGGATTCAAGTATCGCCGAAAGGATACTCTCCGAAAGAGGGGTTTCTCTCGACGGAGTATCCGAGTCTGTTCTGAGCGTTCACGGCAGGGGTATTCGCTCCTCTCTCAATCCCAATGATATGACTCCCAGAGCCAAGCGTATATTGCAGAATTCAAAGGTGATCGCAGTGCATCTGGGCAGCAGCTATATCGGCACCGAGCATCTGCTCCTGGCTCTCCTCAGCGATAAGGACAGCTACGCCTGCCGATTCATAATTGAAGAAGGTGCCGATCTTGACAAGATAGGCAGTGACACTCTCGCCGCCGCACAGGGGCAGGATATTTCAGGCGAGCAGTCTGCCCCCTCTCACCCGACCTATAACTCTTCTGCAGGCGGCAGCAACAAGAAATCTTCCACCAAGACTCTCGATCAGTTCGGACGCGACCTGACTCAGGAAGCAAAGAACGGCAAGATCGATCCTGTCATCGGCAGAGAAGCCGAAATTGAGAGAGTTATTCAGATTCTCAGCAGAAGAACAAAGAATAACCCCTGCCTCATCGGTGAGCCCGGTGTTGGTAAAACCGCTATCGCAGAGGGGCTTGCAACTAAGATCGTTGACGGCAGTGTACCCGAAATGCTTAAAAACAAGCGCATTATATCCCTCGATCTTACAGGTATGGTCGCCGGCACAAAGTACAGAGGCGATTTTGAAGAACGCATCAAGGCTGCTATCGATGAAGTCAATGCAAATGACGATATCATTCTATTTATCGACGAGGTTCATACCCTTGTAGGCGCAGGCTCTTCCGAAGGTGCAACCGATGCCGCAAACATTCTCAAACCTCAGCTCGCTCGCGGTGCATTTCAGCTTATCGGTGCCACCACCCTTGATGAATACCGCAAGTACATTGAAAAGGACGCAGCTCTTGAAAGACGATTCCAGCCTGTCACTGTCGGCGAGCCCAGTGAAGAAGATTCTGTTCTTATTCTCAAGGGACTGCGTGACCGCTACGAAGCCCACCACAAGGTATCCATTCCCCATGAGGCAATCGAAGCAGCGGTAAGGCTTTCCTCCCGATATATCACCGACAGATTCTTGCCCGACAAGGCGATCGACCTGATAGACGAAGCAGCTTCGAGAGTGCGTCTGAGCAAGAAGACCATGCCCGATTCCATTCACGAGCTGGAGGAAAAGCTTTTAAAACTCGGTGCAGACAAGAAAGAGGCTGCAAAGGTTCAGGATTTTGAAAACGCCGCAAAGCTCAAGGCAGAAGAAGAATCCGCAAAAGCCGAGCTGGAAAAGGCAAAATCCGAGTGGGAAAACAGTACAAACGCCGCCAGAGTGCAGGTCACTGCTGAGGATATCGCATATGTTACCTCTCAGTGGACGGGAGTCCCCGTAAAGCAGCTTACCACCGAGGAAAGCGAGAGACTCTTAAAGCTCGAAAGCGAGCTTCACGAAAGAATTGTCGGTCAGGAGACTGCTGTAACCGCCGTCGCAAAAGCTATCAGACGCGGCAGAGCAGGACTTAAAGACCCCAAGAGACCTATCGGTTCCTTCCTCTTCCTCGGACCTACAGGTGTGGGTAAAACTGAGCTGTGCAAGGCTCTTGCGCAGGCGATGTTCGGCTCTGAGGACGCAATTGTACGAATCGATATGTCCGAATACATGGAGAAGCACTCCATCTCCAAGCTTATCGGCTCACCTCCCGGCTATGTCGGCTTCGATGAGGGCGGTCAGCTCACAGAAAAGGTACGCCGCAGACCTTACTCTGTCGTTCTCTTTGATGAGGTCGAAAAGGCACATCCCGATGTGTGGAATATGATGCTTCAGATTCTCGACGACGGAAGAATCACCGATTCCACAGGCAGAGTTGTTGACTTCAAGAACACTGTCATCATCATGACTTCAAATCTCGGTGCTTCTTACCTGACTCAGGGCAAGACATCTCTCGGCTTCGGTTCGTCAGGCGACAACGGCGAGGCTGATTATGAGAATATGCGAGAGCTTATCATGGCTGAGCTTAAAAACACCTTCCGCCCCGAGTTTTTGAACAGACTTGATGACACTATCATCTTCCGTAAGCTGACTGCAACCGATATAGAACAGATCGCAGAAAAGATGCTCGTTTCCCTTAAAAAGCGCATTGCAGACCTCGGCATTGATATAACATTTGATGAAAGTGCTGTTACTGCTGTAGCAAAGGCAGGCTTTGACGATTTCTACGGCGCAAGACCCCTTCGCAGAGCTATTCAGAGCAATATCGAAGATGCTTTCTCCGAACAGATACTTGAAGGCTCTGTCAAATCAGGAGATAAGGTAGTTTGCAGATTTGAAAACGATAAGTACGTTTTCGACAAGATATAGCAAAAAAGCTATCGGCTGAGCCGATAGCTTTTTTATCAATTCATATCAAAATCGGTAAAATCAAATGTAGCAAAGTAATCAGCGGGGGTCTCAGCGCGGCGGATAAGCTTTACTGAACCTTCCTCACAAAGCAGAAGCTCTGCACTTCTCAGCTTGCCGTTGTAGTTGTAGCCCATGGAGAATCCGTGAGCGCCTGTATCGTGAATGTAAACATAGTCGCCCATTTCGATCTCGGGCAGCATTCTGTCGATTGCAAACTTGTCGTTATTCTCGCAAAGAGAGCCTGTCACGTCATACATATGATCGCAGACTGCGTCCTCCTTACCGAGGACAGTTATGTGGTGATATGCGCCGTACATAGCAGGGCGCATGAGGTTGCAGGCGCAGGCATCAACACCGATGTAATTCTTATGGGTATTCTTGCGATGGATCGCCTGTGTTACAACTGCACCGTAGGGCGCAAGCATGAATCTGCCAAGCTCAGAGAATATAGCACAATCACCGAGTCCTGCAGGAACCATGATACGATCAAATACTTCCTTGACCTTTCTTCCTACATAAGCAATATCGATAGGCTCCTGATCGGGACGATAGGGTATTCCGACGCCGCCTGAAAGGTTAATAAAGCTTACAGATACACCAACTTCTTCCTTCAGCTCAACTGCTACATTGAAAAGGATCTCTGCAAGAGTGGGATAATAATCGGGGTTTGTTGTATTGCTGGAAAGGAAGGAATGGAGTCCGAAATTCTTTACTCCTTCTTCCTTGAGAATTTTGAAGCCCTCGGTGATCTGCTCTCTTGTAAAACCGTACTTTGCATCCTTCGGCATATCCATTATTGCGTTTCCGAGCTTGAACTCACCGCCCGGATTGTAACGACAGCAGATAGTCTCGGGAATGCCGCAGGTCTTTTTGAGAAATTCGATATGAGTAATATCGTCAAGGTTTATAATAGCGTCAAGCTCACGGGCAAGAACAAAGTCCTCCGCAGGAGTTGCATTCGATGAGAACATTATGTTGTCCCCCGATGCGCCTACAGCCTTGCTGAGCTTGAGCTCGGTGTAAGAGGAGCAGTCCATGCCGCAGCCCTCTTCCTTGAGTATCTGCATGATGAAAGGATTAGGCGTTGCCTTTACTGCGAAATACTCCTTGAAGCCCTTATTCCATGAAAATGCATCATAGAATTTTCTTGCATTCTCTCGTATCCCTTTTTCATCATAGATGTGGAAAGGTGTTGGGTACTGCTTTACGATCTCTTCGATCTGTTCCTTTGTTACAAACGGCTGCTTTTTCATAATTACTCAATCCTCCAATGCATCAAGTCCGTATTTGATCAGACGCAGTTCATATTTAAGTGAATCCTTTATTACATTCACAAGGTTTTCTTTTTCTGAATACAGACAGCTTGAACCGTCCCCTGTAAGTACCTTTTCGGAATCTACAATGAGTCTAATCTGCCCACCGCGTTCCGAGGTTATGAATAGCTGAGCTTTATCAGATTTTATATCAGAATCGGTTATTATAACTACTTTCTTTCCTTCTTCTGCCTTTTGTTCGAGAACATCTTCAAAACAAAGCACAGTTTTTGCAGATGCCGCAAAGTAAATGCGTTTTTCAGCCTTTTCAAGCATTGAAAAAATCCTGTTTTCTATATGCTCTCGTCCGTTTATGGTTATATACCCTTCAGAGGAACCCGATGCTGTCGGCAGTATTTCTTTTAGTTTTTCTGCTGCCTTCCTCTGTTTTCGTATTCTGTTTTCGCAAAATTCCTCAACAGGTACAGCGGTGTATTTCACAGGCGTCCCCTCTATAATATATGCCGCCCCCTTTTCCGTGAGCGAGGCAAGGGCTGTATATGTATTGGAGCGGGATATTCCTGTTTGCTTTGCTATCTCATAGCCTGTGATACTATCGTCCGTCAAGAGATGAGTATATATTGCCGCCTCCTGCCTTGTCAAGCCAAAAAGCGACAGAAGTTCGTATTGATCCATCAGCATCACCTTGCGTAGTTCTTTATAGGAACACTATATCACTATTTATTATTTTGTCAACCTTTTTAAGCTGTATTTTGAAAATTAAATTATTCTCATCAAAAGGCTGCGCAGATTTAATTTCTGCCGCAGCCTTTTGTAACTGTATTTCACTTGTCAAAAATTCGATACACTCTGATAACGCCTGAAAGGCATCTATCCTCAACAGTCAGTATGTAATCTCCGTCAATATCCATTACATCTCCTTTCAGCCGCTGTTTTGATATCATTTTCATGTTTTCATCTATTATGGCAACAGTGCTCTTACTATCATACAACACCAGCCGATTTTTCCCGTCAAACCCCAAACCGTAAAAGCCATGCGGAAGTTTCAATTCTTTTCCTGCATACATAACCGGTGCCGTTTCTGCAAAAATCAATCTATCAGGGCTGTATTCTTCCTTATATTCTGCATTTTCTCCAATAAAGTGATGGGGATACGGTCTGTCTGCCCCGTTATTTCTCATTTCCTCCTGAGAAATAAACGCAACTTCCCCATTATTGAAATGAACAGGAAAATATTCAGCACCTGTTACTCTTCCTTTTCTGTACAAATAGTAATGCATTTTAAAATGCGGAAGCGGTCCCCTTCCACGCAGTTCAGGAAACCACTCATATTCCCAATCATTATTATCCAGAACGCCTTCCAGTTCCTGTACCTGCTCTATTTGAACTTTAGCACGTTTCCCTGTCAAAGCCATTTCTGCTTCAACAAATTCTTTATAATGCTTGTCATCTCTGGTTCGAGATAGAGAATTTATACCCTCGTCGAACAGTTGCGGCAATGTCATCAAACAAACACCGAAAAACTCCTCAAGCATTTTTATCTTAAAGTCTGTATCTGAACAGCTCAAAATTCTTGAAAAGCGGCGTTTTTGATAATTTCCAGCTCCAATCAATTCAGGAATTTGATACAGATTTTTGTTTGGAATCCGTCCGTCATCAGAATAACTTGCAGTCTGTTTTCCGTTCATATAGAATTTCATATAAACAAAATCGCTGTCAAATAAATAAAACCACAAAATCGGAGCAGCAACGGACTTGGATATAGCTTTGGCAAGCCTCTGTGTCTTTTCGGGTTCACCAAAATCTTCCGACTGTGGCAAATACGTTTGCCATCCGTGTGATAAACATTTAAATTGCAAATTCTCAACTGCAACAGATTTCATAGTATATACATGAATACTGCAAAATGTTGTTCCCATTACATTCACCTACTTATAATTCTTGTTAAAAGTTTCTTTTCAACAATTATACCACAGTGACATGGATAACACAAGAAAAACGGACGATCAATGATCGTCCGCTACGATTATTAATATCCATTGTTTATCTCTTATCATTCTTTACCGAACGCAGAATGAGCAGGCACGCGCCTGACAGACATACAACCGTAAATATCAACACAAGCCATGTAAGGATAAGATTCCACGGACCATGCTCATACATTGGCACAATATACTGCTGTACCATTCTGTCAAGCTGCTCACCGCTGTACTGTGTGCTGAGTATTCTGCGGTAGTAGGAATCTATCAGTGTATTACTGTCTGCGATATTGCCAAGCGCCTGCATTGACCAGCGGCTGGCGCAGAAAAATGAGATAATATTTGTTGCACCCTCAAGGGTAAAGAGTATTCCAGAGAAAAGAAGCTGAGGTATGAGCAATATGGGTGCAAATACCATAGCTCTGTCAGGATTCTTTGCAATGGAAGAAACCAGCATTCCGAGCGCGGACGATGATACCATTACAAGGAATATGGTAATGAGTATTTCTATAAAAGGAGCATTTCCTATTGCACCGCCCTTTGGCATTCCAACGGTAAGCGCAAAAACCGTTACTGTCAGAAGGCTCTGGACAAAGCACAGTCCCGACTGTACCATAAGCTTTGATACAATATATGAATCAAGGCGCATATCGGACATATACTCACGCCGCAGTATGCCGCGTTCCTTACATATTTCCTGTATGGAATTCATAAGTCCTACCCACACTGCCGCACATGAAAGACAGAAAAGCATCTGCTGAGAAAGGAAGGTCTGCGTAAACACGTCCTCTCCTGCAACAAGTGATATCAGCAGAGCAATAAGCGGACCCTGAAGCAGCAGGAATCCGAGCCTTATCTTATCGTGCCACAGCAGATTCACATAGCGCTTTGCCATAACAAGGGTCTGCTTGCCGAATGGCTTCTTCGTACTGCTGTACTCGCGCTTTGCAACCGTCTGTGTGACCTCAGTTACCTTTGCCTGCTTGGAATTATTGAATCTTATTTCCCAGCCCTGAGGGTCTTTTTCAACCTTCAGATATGCCTCCGCAAGGTCATTTACTCCGAAAAACTCAAGAGCGCCCTTTGGAGGTCCGAAATAAGCCATATATCCGCCGCTTCCTAAGAATATCATTTTGTCACAAAGATGCAGATTCTGAGTGGTATGGGTAATCGCCACTATGGTCTTACCCCTGCGGCTCATCTTCTGTAGCAGCAGCATAAGGCTGCGCTCTGTTCCGGGATCGAGACCCGATGAAGGCTCATCAAGGAAAAACAGGCTGGGGTCATCGATAAGCTCGACCGCAATTGACGCACGCTTCTTCTGTCCGCCTGACATCTTGCGTATCAATGTATTTTCATGGCCGGTCAGCTCGACCATTTCAATAACTTCCTCGACCCGCGCTTCATATTCCTCTTTTGTGGAGTCAGGTGACATACGAAGCTCCGCCACATACATGAGCATTTCCCTGAGGCTGAGATTCTCATGCACTATATCCTGCTGCGGCACATATCCTATGACACTCTGAAGAACCTCATAGTTATCGTAAAGGTCAACGCCGTTTACAAGCACGGAGCCTGTGGACGGTCTGTCAAAGCCGTTGAGGCAGTTCATAAGTGTTGACTTGCCGCTTCCTGAGCCGCCGACTATCGCCACAAATTCGCAGGGCTTGATTTTGAGGCTTGTATCATCAAGTATGTACTTGTTCTTTCCCTTTACGCGAACATACCGCGCGATATTCTTGGCAACCAGCTCAAGACCTCGCGATTCGGTCTTATAGCTGAGAAGCCCCTCATCGTTATCGAACATCAGCTTGGTGTTTGCAATGCATATAAGGTCACGGTCATAAAGCAGCACAGGCTCGGTAACAGGAGCACCGTTAAGGGTAACCGATGTACGGCTTCCGCTCTCAGGTATAAGCACATAGCCCTTATCCGTATACCTTACTCTTGCCTGTACGATCGCCAGAGTTACATGGTTTATGCGTATTTCGCACTCCTCGCCTCGTCCGATCCTGGTCTCCCCTTCTCCAAGGGTATAATCGATCCAGCCCGTTCCGTCATTCTGTGCGTAATATGCAATAGAAATTCCGCAGAAGCACGGTTCTTCGGGATCGTCGATGCGTATATCGGAATAGTCGTCAAGTTCGCCGAATGCAGTCAGCTCACCGTTGAGGTATATACCATTGGTGCTTGAATCATCGCATATATAGCATTTATCGCCTATTATCTCAAAACGTCCGTGATGTCTCGAGATTATGGGAGAATCGATAACTATGTCGCAGTCTTCGCTTCTGCCGAAGGTTACTGCCGTCTTCCCGAAGGAGGAAAGACAGTACTCTTCCCTGCTGTTGTCAGCGTAAACTATTGTAATATTATGCTGTTCAGCCTTAACCTCGGAAAACTTTTCCTCTGTCATTATTCTGTCACCTCTGTACTATGAAAAATTCGTACACTTGTAAACAATCACATTATATGTTAAAATACTTCCAGAAAGTGGGGTCATTTTTATGGATGAAAATATAGTTGTTGTATCACACACCGCAACAGAGATCGACGCTGACTGCGCAATAGCAGCACTTGCCGACGCAGGCATCAATGCCGTAAAGCAGTACCGTAACGCACCCGGCGGCTCTACTCTGTTTGCACTTCCCGGCGCCATGGGCTTTGGCGCAGCCGAAGGTTACGATATCATCGTTTCATCGGAAGCGGAAAGAAAAGCAAGAGAAGTCCTCATTGGCGCAGGATTTGCCGCTCCTGCTGACGAGGAAGCTTCTGAAAAAATCGATGCTCCAGACGAAGCCGAAGTATCCGAAGATACAGAAACCGTATCAGAGCAGGAACCGCCTTCTGCCAAAGGCTCTGCACTGCTTATGATCCTCTTCCTTGCAGCTGCCGCCTTGTTCATAATCGGCATCGACAAAGTCATCGAACTTATCAAGTCTCTTTTCTGAATTATACAGACTTTTTCACAAAACCGTCCTTTTGGGACGGTTTTTTTATTTTTACAGCAGTCTGTTTAAGACATATTATTGCCCGAGTCATGTTTACAATTACATTGCGGTCATTTTCTTTCTGCCTGCAAATTCCATTTTATATTTGTTTTATTTTAGCATTAACGGGAAACAATGTAAAGAGTAATAAATCAATGCCCGATTTACTTCTGATAAGTCCATTATCAACCTTAAAATGTGTATATTTCTCATGATAATGTTGATTTTCAGGCAGAATATATATGTGCGGATTCTTAATTTCGGAGGTAAAAATGAAAAAGAAATTTAAAATTTCACTTGTCTTCCTGTTCTCCGTCCTCGCACTTATATTTACACTGTCAATTTATCTCAGGGAGACCACCCCTGATATGATTCGCGTTGTAAGAGGACGCTCTGCACAGATAAACACAGGTTATATATATACCACTCTTACTGCAGACGATGCCGCAGTAAATGCCGACAGCCGCGGCTGTACTGTCTACGATTCCACCCTTAATCTGTTCGGATTCATTCCCGTTAAAAATATCGAAACACAGATAGTTGAAGAAAAAAAACTGTATCTTTCGGGTAAAGCCTTCGGCGTAAAGCTTTATACAGAGGGGGTCGTGGTCATTGGTCTTGAAGACATATCAACAAGCGGCGGAAAGTGCTGTCCCGGTGTCAGCGCCGGATTGTCCGTGGGAGATTCCATAGTCGAAATCGACGGAGTTGAGCTTTCCACAGCTTCCCAGCTTTCCGATATAGTTCAGCACAGTGACGGCGATGTGATGTGTCTTACTATCGCCAAGCATGACGGCACCGTCACTTATGGCAGACTCACCCCCATATATTCTAAAACCGACGGCTGTTACAAAGCAGGCATCTGGGTACGTGACAGCATAGCAGGTATCGGTACCATGACTTATATTGATCCCGAAACCAATACCTTCGGCGGTCTCGGGCACGGCATCTGTGACAGTGATACAGGAAAGCTTCTCCCCTTCGGAAGCGGAGAGATAGTCCCTGTTATTGTAACAGGAGTTACAAAAGGCGCTGACGGACTTCCCGGTGAACTCCACGGTTACTTCGGAAGTGACAGCCTCGGCACACTGAGCGAAAATTGTCAGAGCGGTGTTTTCGGTCATCTCAGCAGCAACGAATTTATTTCAGGCGAACTGTATGAGATAGCCATGAAACAGGATATCCGAGAAGGCAATGCCTATGTACTGACAACTCTGCCGGGCAAAAGCGAACCTCAGTTATATTCTGCTGTCATAGAGCGACTAAACTATAACAGTGACAATCCGGGCAAAAATCTTGTCCTTCGGATAACTGATAATGAACTGATAAATGCAACGGGCGGTATCGTTCAGGGCATGAGCGGCAGCCCGATTATTCAGAACGAAAAGGTTATCGGCGCGGTGACTCATGTTTTTGTAAATGACCCCACAAGGGGATATGGGATCTTTATTGAAAATATGCTTAATGCATCTGATTAAAAGGCAGGGATTCCCTGCCTTTTAATTATATTACTATATTTTAACCTCCTTACTGCATACAACCTCTTTCATATATTGACAATTAATTATGCAGTGATATAATTCAATCATTACTTACAGAAAAGAGGTAACAACCATGAAAATCTTTTTAAAGTTTGCCGCACTTCTCCTTATCGTTGTCATGGTACTTTCCTTCGGTGCCTGCGAATCAACCGCAGACAAAATGGAGGCTCTTGCAGGTACTTATACGCTCGTCTCCCCCGACGACGGCACTGAAGCCAAGTATCTTCTTGAGTACATTGAAGCAGACGAAGCAGAAATCGCACTTGCTGACCTTAATTCCATGAGCTTTGTTCAGAGTGTATATTTCAGCGCTGACGGCAGCTACTATTTCGCTTATGACGGCGAGGCTACAAAGGAATACGTCAAGGCTTTCTACGAAGGCTACTTTGCTGATCTTTACGAGAACCGCACTTCGCTGAATGATGTTTATGACTTCTCCTTTGATGATCTTTCAGAGGAAGAATTTTATGAACTCTACGCTTGCGATATCTATGCCCGTGAAAGTTATGCAGACCTGATTGATTATCTCACCGAGAATGCTTACCTTTATGACACTCTTTCCGAACCTTGGGAATCCGGCACTTACACCATCCGAAGCGGTCACATAGAGTGCACAGTAACAGGTGAATCCAAAGCTGAGACTTTGGGCTACGAGCTTGACGGCAACACCCTTACTCTCATTTACTCTGACGGCAAGGAAGTTTATACTAAGGCTAACTGATAATTATATGATCATACAAAAGGACAGAATTGAGGAAATGAACTGCACCCCATTTGTTAGACGATATGATATAATGTCTAACAAATGGGGTGATTTAATATGCCAAGAGGGAAACCAAACAAACGATACACACCGGAATTTAAGGTGCATGTAATCAAGACGATGCAAGAAGAAAAATTAAGCTACAATGAAACAGCACGACGTTTTGAGGTAAACAGTCATCGAAGAATACAAGAATGGGAACGAATATACCTAACAGAGGGAGAAGAAGGATTTAGGATTGAACGTCGAGGTCGAGGCGGTAGCGGTCGACCACGTACATTGCCGAAAGAGGTAGAGGAAGATCTGCTGGCAGAAGTACAGCGTCTGCGAGCGGAGAACGACTACCTAAAAAACTTGCAAGCCTTGGTTTTGGAAAACGAGCGACGCCGGCAGAAAAAACGATGGTAGTCCAGAAACTAAGGCAAATACATTCTCTAAGGATGCTTCTGTCAATCGCTCAACTCCCCAGAGCAACCTTTTACTACCATCTGAAAAGGATGAACCGTGCCGACAAGTATGAATCGGCTAAAGCAGAAATCACAGCAATATACCATGAGAACAAAGGTCGATATGGATATCGTAGAATAACAGCCGAGCTACGAAACCGTGATATCCTTTTGAATCACAAGACAGTTCAGCGATTGATGAAAGAGTTGGGCTTAGTTTGTCGTGTTCGGATGAAGAAGTATAGCTCCTACAAGGGAGAGGAAGGCACCATCGCTCCAAACCTGCTGAACAGGGATTTTCATGCAGACAAGCCGAATCAGAAATGGGTTACCGATGTAACAGAATTCAGCTTGTTTGGAGAGAAGCTCTATTTGTCACCGATTCTCGATTTATGCAGCAGCGATCTGGTCAGCTATTCCATTTCCGATCGACCAGTGTTAAGCATGGTCATGACCATGCTTAACACTGCGCTTGCCACCGTTCCGGACGGAACCAACCTCATACTTCATTCCGATCAAGGCTGGCATTATCAGCACAAGCAATATCAACGAACGCTTGAAGAAAAAGGAGTTCGTCAAAGCATGAGCAGAAAAGGTAATTGTCTTGACAATGCTGTAATCGAAAACTTCTTCGGTTTGCTCAAAACCGAACTGCTTTACTTGCAGGAGTTTGAATCCATGGATCACTTTAAGCAAGAACTGATTGAATATCTGGATTACTACAACAACAGGCGCATCAAGGCAAAACTTAAGGGTTTGCCGCCTGCTATTCACAGACAACAAACCCTTTCGGTTGCTTGAACAATTTTTTTATCAAATATTTGTCTAACTTTTTGGGGTCAATTCAAAACTCAATTCTGTCCTTTTATTATTTCTTAATCTCTGAAAGCTTTGTTTTTCTGCGGTTTTTGACCTCGTCGGACATGGGTGTGATATCACCTGCAGCCATGAGAGCCTGCCTTGTCATAAGGGGACCGAACAGCTCATATATCAGCACCGCAAACAGTGTGATGTTCCTGATAAGGTTTCCCTGCTCCCCCAGCTGCATTGCTGTGGCGCACATACCCAATGCCACACCCGCCTGAGGCAGAAGCGTTATGCCGAGATATTTCTGAATTGAAGGATCGCACTTCATCCATTTTGCACTGATGAATGAGCCTATATACTTACCGGCTGAACGGAATATTATGTAAACAACACCTATTCCGACAATTGCAAGATCAGTAAATACATTCAGCTCAAGCTCTGCACCGCTTATTACAAAGAACAGTGCAAAGAGCGGCGATGTCCATTTGTCTGCGGCTGCCATAAGATCGTGGGAAAGCGGACAGGTATTGCAGAACATGGTTCCCAGCATCATACATACCAGCAGAGAAGAAAAGCTGATGTGTACAGGTCCGACGTGGAAATCAAGCATGGAAAGGGACGCTGTGAGGAATACAAATGCAATTGTCATATTAAGACGGTTTGTATTGGAGTTGAACAGCTTTTCAAGCAGTGTCAGCACACAGCCCATTATTGCACCGAGAATCAGCGAGCACACAATTTCCACAAGAGGATTGATTATAATGGAAATCATATCTACAGACCCGCTGATAAGTGTTTTTGCAATGCCGAAGCTTACCGCAAAAACTATAAGTCCCACTGCGTCGTCAAGAGCAACAACAGGAAGAAGGAGGCTTGTAAGCGGTCCCTTTGCCTTGTACTGACGGACGACCATGAGAGTCGCCGCAGGTGCTGTTGCAGTTGCAATGGCTCCAAGAGTCAGAAGCTGGGGCATTGTAAGCTTATCAGGCATCATCAGATGAACGGCAAGAAGCGAAAGGTCTACAAGCAGTGTAGCCATAAGCGCCTGCACGATACCAACAACCATCGCGGTCTTTCCCGTATGCCTGAGGTCATCAAGCCTGAACTCATTTCCTATTGAAAATGCAATGAAGCCCAGTGCAACTTCGGATATCAACGCCAGATGCGTAACATCGTCCATACTTCCAAAGCCAAGACCGTCAATATTCAGCGCACCCAGACAATAGGGTCCTATAAGGACACCTGAGATAAGATACGCCGTGACAGACGGCAGCTTCAGCGGCTTGAATAATCTTGTCATCAGCAGACCTGCAAGAAGCGCTACTGATACCGACAGCAATGTACTCATTTTTAATTACCCTCTTCTTTTATATTCTTTTTATTTGCCCTTTTGCTCTTTAGCTTTTCTGACCACTTCTCGATCTTTTCCCTCGGAAGGAGGAAATTGACAAGAAGCGCTATCAGCACGCCTATCGCAGTATCAATCATGCGGTTTACGGAGTAAGACACATATGTATCCACGGGAGTATTGAACAGTATTATGCACAGCACCACTCCCCCGGGCTGAATCGCCCCGGGCCAGCGGAGCATCTGACTGATGAGTATCATAATGATGATTCCTATTGCCAGAAACAAAAGCAGCAACGGATGGAATTTTCCGTCAGGCTCGAAAATGATGTACAGCCTGAACATCGCCATTCCCATGAAACCGCCGATGACCGTACCGAAAAGGCGATTTCCGCCGTTGAGCCATGAGTTGCCCATATCACTGCCTATTCCAAATATTGCACCTATGCAGGCAAATGTGGGATTTCGGTCAACAAACAGATACAACAATGCGCAAAGGGTAGCCGCCAATGCGGTTTTTATGTTTCGCATTCCTATGTGAAGTCTTACGGGTGCTTCGTTCATCTCATACCCTCTCATTCGTTTTTCAATCAGCCTATGGGATTTTACTACTATATAATGAAAAATGCAAGGTTTTGTGAGGTTTTTGTCTGCAAGTTATTCTTTTCACAATCAAAGCGCACACAATAGCATTATTTCAAGTTTTTAAGATATTTTGTAAAATATACTTGACAATATGTAAGCATCATGGTATTGTATAGTCACAGAGAAAAGTCGACGTCTCTGATTACATTTGAAAAGAGGATATTATTTATGGATTCAATCATATTATTTATAGTTTGTTTTTGTATTTTCTGCGTTGTATTATTTCTCATAATTTGGCTGGGTAGTACTCTATCAGATAAAAACAAAGTTATATTTGATGAACGCCAGCTTATTGCACGCAACAAAGCATACAAATATGCCTTTTTCGTACTTCTGTTATACTTTACTGCAGTGGAAGCAATTGATATATTGGGGGTTCTTGATTTTCACTGTTCTTCGCAAAGCAATCTCGGTATAGGTCTTTTCCTTTCAATCGGTACCTTCACGGTTACTTCCATTTTCAATGATGCATATATTCCTATAATAAATGGCAGACCGATTCATTCAATAATCCTATATTCCCTTTTAGGTTTTTCGCAACTCTATTATGGTATGAAAATGATCGAAGATAATGGTGGAATTATATATGATGGGCAAATAAATATTCCTATTTTTCTATCATTTAGCATTCTTTTCTTCATGATGTCATTATCATTACTTATTAAGCTGATTATTGACAAAAAAGCCTCAAAGGAAAAGGAATAGCTTATGAAGAATTTAAAAATGAAATCAGCCAGAGCTGCTCTCGATCTCTCTCAGCAGCAGCTTGCCGACATGGTCGGCGTATCCCGTCAGACAATAAACGCCATCGAAAAAGGGGATTACAACCCCACCATCAAGCTTTGCATTGATATCTGCAATGCCCTCGGCAAAACTCTTGATGAGCTTTTCTGGAATGAAGATAATTGATCGTCTGTAAATCATTTTTAACAGCCCTTTCGAGGGCTGTTTTTTTATATTATTCTTTTTCATATGACAGTATAGATTTTTTATTTCACTCACAGCTTCATAAAGGGTAATCGAGGTTATTTTACCGAAATTTGCCGAATTTTGTACAGTTGTGACGAAATGGCACTAAAATATTCTAACTTTATTTTTAATTTAACACTTGATATATTTGTGATTTGGTGATAAAATGTCACTGCCACATAAAAATTATCGTTGATAGGGGACCCGAATCATGAATGAAAAGTACATCGCAATCGTAACCGAAGACAGTGAGAAACAAATGGCTGTATGTCGTCAGTATTTCGAGGACATAGGAATAAGCACCCTTCGCTGTCACAAGGACGGCAGAGAGCTGCTGAGTATGATTACCGCTCAGAAGCCCGACTTCGTTCTTGCCGACGCCTATATGGACAATATTGACGGCATCGGAATTCTGGAGTCAGTGGCAGGTATGCCGGAAGCTGTCAGACCGAAGGTCATTCTTATGAGTGAATACCACAACTTGAGACTTCAGCGCGAGGCTCTTGATAAAGGCGCTGTCGATATGATATGGAAGCCGCTTGATTACCGTGCTGTTGCAAATCTGCTTCACAGCATAAATCAGACCGATTCACCAAGGGAAAACACTGTATCTGCAAGTGAAATGGAAATCAATATCACCCGCATCATGCACCAGATAGGTGTTCCTGCTCATATAAAGGGCTATCATTACCTCAGATTCGCCATTCTTACCGCAATCGAAGATCCATCTATTATAAATGCTATAACAAAGCAGCTTTACCCTTATGTAGCAAAGCATTTTGAAACCACTCCGTCAAGGGTTGAAAGAGCTATAAGGCACGCAATCGAGGTTGCATGGGACAGAGGAAATGTTGACGTTCTCAACTCCTACTTTGGTTATACCATACACACCTCCAGAGGCAAGCCCACCAATTCCGAATTCATTGCCATGATCTCCGACAAGCTTCGGCTCGGTATAAGAATAGCTTGAAGGGATGATGACGATCAGCAGGATAATGCGCAGAATTAATGTGGCGTCTGTGCCATTATCCGCCGATAGCGTCATTACATATATCTACGAAAAAGCTCGGGAATACCCGAGCTTTTTCGTCTTTGTTGTTATTCTTTTCTCAACCTTTTTACAAGTGATTCATCCGGTTTTACAAATACCGTTGTCTGGTGGGTATATATAACAAATCCCGGTTTTGAGCCATTTGGCTTTGAGACATGGCGTATCTTTGTAAAATCAACTGCAACCTGGCCTGACTGCTTCGCCTTACTGTGAGTAGCTGCAAGTATTGCCGCCTGCTCGATTGTTTTTTCAGGCACCTCTCTTCCCTCTGCTTTTATAATGGTATGGGATCCGGGGATTTTGAGGGTGTGCAGCCATATATCCTCTTTCATGGATTGCTTCATGGTAAGGTCATCATTTTGCTTGTTGTTTCTTCCCACAAGAATAGTAAATCCATCGTCAGATATAAACTCATGAGGTGCTAATGCTTTCATTTTCTGCTTTCTGATCCCTGAAGAACGAAGGTAGCCTTGCTCTTCAAGTTCAGCACGAATCTCAGCAAGCTCACGTTCTGAACGTGCGCGTGAAAGTGCATCAAGCACCGATTCAAGATAGTCCATTTCCGCAAGTCCAAGCTCCATCTGCTTTTCAAGGTGTTCCTGTGCGCTCTGGGCACGGCGGTAGGCTTTGTAATACTTCTGTGCATTCTGGGCAGGAGTCAGCATCTCGTCAAGCTTTACTTCTACCTCAGGGCAGTTTTCATCGTAGTAATTGATAAGCCTTGCAGATGAATCGCCTTTTTTGATCATGTGCATATTAGAAGTAATAATGTCACCGTAAAGACGAAGCTCTTCCCTCTTCTGTGAGTTTTTTAGCTCGGTGGTCTGGGCAATATATTTGCGGTTTGCTCTGTCAAAGGCATTTGAAACTGTTTTTATAAGCTCAGCTGATTTTACTCTCATGCGCTCCAGCAGGTCACGCTCGGAATAGTAGCTGTCAAGAAGCTTTGAAAAGCTTTCGACGGTTTCCGCCTGCAGTGAATCGCCGTACTGTGTTATCGGCATATAAGAAAAATCCTGAGGCTTTATACCATTATACAGCACAGTCGGTATTCCGCTGCCATCAAGTGACTTTGCAAGCTTTTCGAGGTTTGCCTTCAGCCGTTCTACGGATAACTCCGACATATCACCGACAATAACATCTGCATTGCAGGCGCAGTGGGCTATTTCACGGGAAATAAGAGGAGATATGCCCTGAACACTGTCGAGGACAGCCTTTGAAAGAGGCAGTGTCTTTCGGGACAGTATCTCTCTGCAGCAGGCCTCTACTCCGTCCTCTGTCAGGCTCTTTTTATCCTGGGGCGGTACTTCCTGATAGAATAAGCCCGGGAGAACAAGTCGCTGGGAGCTCATCTCATAGTCAACACGCTTTATTGAATCGATAACTCTGCCCGTTTCGTCAATAAAAACGATATTTGAATATCTGCCCATTATTTCCATTGCAATGGTCAGGGTTATCTCATCGCCCAGCTCACTGTGGGCCCAGAAGTCAATGAGCAGCACTCTTTCAAAGGAGCTCTGTCTGATATCTGATATTCTCGCGCCGCTCAGGCGTTTGCGAAGAAGCATACAGAACATAGGCGGCACTGCAGGGTTTTCTATCTCCGCTTTTGTAAAGTGGATTCGGGGTGAGTTTGCACGGGCGCAAAGAAGCAGTTTTTCATTGCAGTCCTTACTTCTCAGACCGATAACAAGCTCCTCTTTTGAAGGCTGGTATACCTTGTCCACCTTTGCGCCTATGGCACGCTTCAATTCGTTTTTTATGAAGTTTAACATTACGCCGTCAAGTGGCATATGTATCTCTCCTTTTGGGTTTCCAAATACTATTTATCTGCTTTTGATTTCATTCTGCTGTACCATCTGTTTCCTTTTGGATAGACAAAGAATTCGCATACAAAGAAGAATACAAAATACAGAATCAAAGAGCATCCTGCTATTATCGGATATGTCAGGAACGGTACTGCATCGAACGGAGAATGAAGAATGAACATTGAATTGACAGAATTTGCTTCTTCTGCAGATACCAGCACTTCAAATATCGTATTGCAGTATAATCCTATAATATACATCATTATTACTGAAATTATTATATGGAGCATATTCTTCGGTAAGTCTACTTTTATATGACCAAATGCAAAAATCAGCAGTATATTGAACAGCAAGGTTGCATGAGCAACTATACTTTTGGTCACTTCATAATCTCTTAATGTGGGATTGACTATGAAATCTACATTTGCAAACATTCCCACAAGTGTTGAGAAAATGCCGAACCAGAACAGATAGTCAGCTAAAAAAGCAGCGAATTTTGATTCTTTATTCTTCATAAGTCCGTAAATCAGACATCCCCACATAACAACATTACAGGGATATATGGGTAAGATCAGATTGGGAGTTTCTCTTAAATATTCAGTAGCCATGCCATCTGTAAAACAATGGTATATAAAACTGCTGTAATGGAACAAAATGGTCACAAGTGCAGATAACAGCAAAACAAAGAATCTTCCCTTTTCGCTTTTTATGTACTTTTTGATTAAAAATACTCCAACGAATATTATCAACAATAAAATACAATTAAAAACAACCAGTTTGCCCATAAACCCTGCATCTCCAATTCCTCAGTTTTTGCTATTCAATATATTACCACATGATAATGCTGCATTCAATTTGATATGTTATCTATTTTACAGCAATCACAATCGGCTGATAAAAGCCCGTTTCTTCCGGGAATTTCCATTCCGCTTTGCTGCAGTCGCCTGCAAGAAGCAGCTCTGTAAGTTCTTCCCTGCGGACTGCTCTGTATTCGCAGTCAAACTTGCTTGTTTTCAGGCTTTCTTCATCATCAATGATATACTGGGTCAGCTTATATCGGTCATCATTCCATGTCCATGTCTGGAATGATACCCTCTGCCCTTTTTCTGTCTTATGAATATATGGCGGAGAATATGGGGGCTTGTCCTTAAGAAGAGAATCATAATCTCTTATGCTGGCAACAAACATACCGCCTGCTGCAAGCTGATCTGTAATGCTTCTGATTGCAGCCTCCAGCGAACTCTTTGTGAGCATGTGCGGCAAAGCGTTATCCATGCAGATTATGATATCAAACTTCTCTGAGAAGGTTTCTGACAAAGCACAGAAGTCGGCATGTTCAAAACAAATCTTCACCTGATTATCTTCTGCTCTTACCCTTGCTTCCTTTAACTCTCCGTCGCTTATATCAGATGCAGTGACAGAATAGCCAAGGGACGCAAGTCCGATTGCCTGAGTGCCTATTCCGCAGGCACAGTCAAGAACCCTTGCCGATTTATCAAAGCCATTATTATGAAAGAGTTTATCCAGAATCACCGCCTGCTCATGAGTGGTGGATTTCCAGTCAAGAAAAAGCTTATCGTATTGTGAAGCCAGATTATCATAAAAAGTCTGTATGATGTTCATTTCGTCATCTCACTTTCAGCATTCAAATTATTTTTACAAATTCCATAGACTGTCACCTTTGATGATTATATGTCGTATTCAAGTTCAGCAGGGAGGTTATCCCAAAGCTCAGTTCTTGTTCTGCACTGCATTAATTGTTTCAGCACCTTGGCATCGGGATCAGGGAATACAATATAACAGTCTTCCTCTCCCATTTCCTTACGTATCGGAAATGCAAGCTGTTCTGTCTCTGTCGAAAACTGCGCATTTACGCCTTCTTTATTACCTCTTGCATCAAGGCGTATCCACTTATTCAGCTCTCTGATATACACTCCATTGAGTCCATGATATATCAGAACAGGAGCGTTTTCATCGTCTAAAATCAGCTTCTGATAGCAAAAACCGCACGGAACGCCTTTACTTCTGAGTAACGCTGCAAGAAGGTGCGATTTGGCAAAACAGATTCCATGACGGGCTTTCAGCACCTCAGAAGCAGTACAGGTGATTTCATCTTCATTGCTATCTGCCGAGTGGGAAATATTATCTCTTACAAATTCATAAGCTGTTTTTATGAAATCCAACTCATTATCTGTTTTCTGATACAATGCTTCTGCAATGTTTTTAATTTCTTCATTGCCGTAATCGATCACTTCGTCTTCCGGCAGGTAATCTTCAAGTTTGCCTGAGTACGGTGTTACTTTCATATCATGGCTCCTAATATAAATTCTGACTGCATTATAAGGATTGATAATGCAGAAATTGCTCCAAAGCCCAGTTCTGCATTTCAAGGTGCATTTTCCCTCTCAGTGCATCACAATCGACCCACAGGAATTTGTGATCTTTTTCTGTGGACTCTGAAATTTTCTCTTTCGGTTCGCCTGAATAATATGTCTGAATCGGGTGGAAGAATCCTATGGTCGGGTGCTTGCAGTATGTTTCCGCCGAGCAGATCTTTTCTTTTACTGTGACCTCGTAACCTGCTTCCTCCATACATTCCCGCTTGATACAATCGCAGTGACTTTCATTGCTGTTAAGACCTCCGCCTAAAAAGAAATAGCCTTTCGGAGTCTGAACAACCCCGATTTTATTATCTTTCATGGGTATCAGATATGCGCCCTCTCTATCTTCGTAGAGGGCGTTTTCTTTTATGCCGAATATTCTGTGCATTATTGTCTCCCGGTCTGCCAAGCAGTTAATTTCAAAGTTCCATCTCGTTATTCATTCCGACAAAGCCGTATTTTTCATACAGCGGTCGTCCCATCTCCGTTGCCTCAAGAGATATTGCAGTTATCCCTCTGTCTTTTGCGTCTTTGATAAGCAGATCCAGCGTTTTGAATGCTATGCCTTTTCTTCTGTATGCGGGCTTTGTATACATATTCATTATATATGCTTTTCTTCCTGTCGGGTTGCTGTATGTAGGCATTACACGGTAGTAGCTGATGCCGCCTGCTCCCACAAACTCTTCTCCGTCAAAAACAAGATATGCTGTATGAGTATTGTTTTCAATGGCTTCACGGTAATACTCATAAGACTGCTTCTTTACTTCCGACATATCTGCATCGTCACTTAGTCTGTTAGCACTTTTCAGAACAGTTATTCTTGTTTCTGTAAGTATTTCAATATCATCGAGCGTTGCTTTCTTATAATTCAGCGACATAACTTCCCCTCTCCAATCAAAAGCTTCATCAGCAATAACCGAGAATATAATCGTTCTGTGTGGTGATAAACTCTGTATCAGGGAATTTTTCTGCCAGGATATCTCGCAGGGCGACTATTGCAGGATATTCGGTTTCGTAATGTCCAGCCGTAGCGAGCATTATACCCTCCTTATGAGCTCCAAGGTAGTTGTGATAGCCCGAATCGCCTGTAAGAAGTGCATCTGCTCCGTTATCAGCACAGGCCTTCCAGAAATCACCGCCGCCTCCGCCGATGACAGCCACTCTCTTTATTTTTTCCTTTCCCTTTGTATAGGTGATATTGCCTGCATTAAGGGCTTTCTTTGCCATAGCTATAAATTCTTCCGCTTCCATCTCTTCCGGCAGGTCACCGATTCGCGCCAGAGGCGCAGGCTCGTTCTCTACGGTAAGAGGCTCAATATTCTGAAGATTCAGAAGCTTTGCAAGAACGTAGTTTACTCCCTGCATCGCACTGTCCCAGTTGGTGTGTGCGCCTATTGTATGTATGCCGTTCTGTACAAGACGATATACGAGATCAGTGCTCATGAGCTTCTTTATGGGATTGAACAGAAGCGGATGGTGTGTAATTATCAGCTGTGCCTTCTTTTCAACTGCAAAGTCAATTACCTTGTCAGTTATATCGAGAGCCATTACAACAGTTTTTGCCTCTGTGTCAATATCTCCCACCGAGAAGCCTGATTTGTCCCAGTCCATCTGTGTATCAAAAGGAGCAAGTTCATTTATTGCTTCGTAGATATCCTTAATTTTTGTCATTTCTGTCCCTCCGATAATTCGTCGAGCTTTTCAGCAATTTCCATGCACTGCTGAGCTTTGTCATTTTCTCCGTTGTGCCTGAGTCCTATCGCTTCGTTTCTGAGCATGGAAGCCTGCTTTCTGAGCAATCTCCGTGCCGAGTCATTTTTGCACGGTACAAGCTTACCGCAGTATGTATCCCCCTCTGCAGGAGTGGTCTTCTCCCCTGTATATCTGCTGTTTATTATTGTATAATCTCTGCCCGAGTCAGTTACTGCTGTTTCTGATTCTATTGAAAATCCGTTTGTCATAAGCCAGAAACGAAGTACACCTGCCTTTGACATGGGCTGGAGAATCAGGTTGTATTTATTGTTTTTTACCCAATCTGTATCTTCAAGTATCTGAGCAATAAGCTCGCCGCCCATACCTGCGATTACTATATCGCTGACTTCATCGGGTGCTATTTTTTCAAGACCTCCGCCGAGACGGACATCAATCATATCTGTAAGTTCATGCTCTCTAACAAATGCCATTGCACCCTCGTAGGGTTTCTTTGCAATGTCAGAGGCTATCGCTCTTTCGCATATGCCGCTTTCAACCAGATAAACGGGAAGCATTGCATGGTCTGTACCGATATCTGCAACAACTCCACCGCTTCTGACCATCTCCGCACAGGCAGAAAGACGCTCTGAAAGCCTTAGTTTTCTCTTTTCAGTCATACTATCACCCTTTTAAAAAAACGCCGATAAAATCGGCGTTTTTCGCTTATGATTTATTTGGCTGCAAGATGTGCGTTGATCTTTGCAATAAGCTCATCGCAGTCAACACCGTGTACCATGCAAGCCTGTTCTACTGTCTCACCTCTGGAATGAGGGCAGCCGAGGCAGTGCATTCCCATCTCAAGGAAGAAGGGCGCGGTAGTTGCATCCATATCAAGGATATCGCCGATGATTGTGTCTTTTGTGATCTGCATTTTTATTTCCTCCGTTTTATGTGATTGCTATTTTACAGCTTGAATTGCACAAATATTTACATCAGAAGCAAATTGCTTCTGATGGCAATACAGTTACTGAGCAAATGCCCAGTAACTGTATTATAGCCCAATTCATGATCAATTGCAATATGTATTATTCATTCTCTATAACATTCAGATATGCTTCATTGCGCAAATAATCAAGATATTCCTGCTCATCAAAAATAAATGCTTCGTCTACACTTTCAAATCTGTCGTTCATCATTCGGTATAGGTCAAGAGTCGCCTGACGATACAACTCCGCTTCGCAAGCAAATGCGGCACCCGATGCACCTGTGCCGTAAAATATGTCATCTGCCCATTCAGTGCCGTCATTATGATAAGCACTTGACCACTCATATGCCATATATAAATCTGCATAGACTTTGACATATTGTTCAAAGGCTTCTGCTGAATCGTCAATATCATCCTGCAGTGAAGGAAATTTCGGATTTGCCATTCCCCGAAGCATCTGATATGCATTGTCAAATTCAGCTTTCCATATGTCTCTTTCGCAAGCTGCCGCCGCTGCTTCTTCGGGTGTGCTGAATGCTTCTATTGTATATTTATCGTAAAATCTGTCAATCGGATTGTTCTCCCAATCCAGCAGTTTTACAGGCAGAACTGCTGTGCATCTATAATTATTTTCTGAAACATATATCACCGTCAGATGATCATCGTATCTGTCAAACGCTGCTCCGATAATAGCTTCCTCAGGTGTCATCTCATTAGATAACGGCAGCTTATACTCGCGCAGACTTGAACCCTGACTGCTTCTGATCGCTATTACAGGTACACCTTCCTCGCTTTTGCCGATTACGGCAACATACCTGCTTCCCCATGCAACAGGATTCTTAAACACTTCCGAAATTGAACCAGTGTACGGACACACATACTGAACTGTATACTCCGCACTGTCACCAATATGTATACAGATATTCGAGTATTCTGCAAGGGTGATGCGAGGCTTTGTCTTGCTTTCTTTTTCAAGCAGGATATTACCGTCATCATCATAAATTATGTAATCATATGTTGTTTTGCTCCCGTTCGTTGCCTGAGTGATTTTCCAGAATTCCCCCTCTTCGCATACTTCTGTCTTTCCGCAGCCGCACAACAGAAATGCCGCTGTGATCAGTACAAAAATAACTTTTTTCATTTTTACTCCACCGCCTTTTGTATTTTCGCGTTAATTATAATACGATGTATTTGTAAGAGTCAACATATTTTATGTAAACTTTCTGCGTGCTGTTTCAGTATGCAGAAAGTTTCTGGATAACATTATTGTATTTTACCACCTCTGCCCATCTTTTGGTTGACAAATCAAACAGTTTAAAATATAATAATTGACGCTGTCAGAATAATATATGGAGAGTTGTCCGAGTGGTCGAAGGTGCAGCACTCGAAATGTTCTTCGCCAAACGGAAGCCGAAACGCCGAAAACCCTTTAACCATGCAGGTTTCGGGCATTCCATCGATTTCAAAACCCTTTGAGTTCTAACGAGAATTCTAATACAACTGAATATTTGCGTTAATACTCCTTCAGGAGTTTAATATATACGGAGACGTATCGAAGTGGTCATAACGGGGCTGACTCGAAATCAGTTAGGGAGCAATCCCCCGCGAGTTCGAATCTCGCCGTCTCCGCCAAGGACAACCGTAATCTTCGGATTGCGGTTGTTTTCTTTTTGTAGTATAATTATTTAAAATAACACCTTTCAGGAGTTTTGATATGTACGATGGTGAATTATTAAGCAAATTATTGGAACGCGAAAACAATGCACCTCTAAAAGAGGTTTTTAGTTTTTTAGAGCCACAAGAACGATTAGAAAAACTACTTGCTCTTAGATCATACGTTGACAAAGAG
>JAZSJQ010000040.1:0-11439 GCA_045534445.1 Acutalibacteraceae bacterium | reverse complement strand
CCTGGATTGCTCTGCCCATCGCCATCGTGCTGATGGTCGGCATTCTGCTTCTCATGAAGCTCTTCCAGAAGGGCTCCAAGAAGGCTGCATAATCTTTTACTGATTTAGCAATCTCATAACGTAAAACCCGGTCGGATTATCTGTGATCCGACCGGGTTTGATCTTTGATATATGTGATAAAGAAAGAAGCCCTTACCGCATTGGTAAGGGCTTCTCATGGAGCGGAATACGAGGCTCGAACTCGCTACCTCCACCTTGGCAAGGTGGCGCTCTACCAGATGAGCTAATTCCGCGTAATGGTGCCTCCGGTCGGAATCGAACCAACGACACAGGGATTTTCAGTCCCTTGCTCTACCAACTGAGCTACAGAGGCAAAAGTGGCGACCCAGAACGGAATCGAACCGTCGACCTCTAGCGTGACAGGCTAGCGTTCTAACCAGCTGAACTACTGGGCCAAATGTGGTGGGAACAACAGGGCTCGAACCTGTGACCCCCTGCTTGTAAGGCAGGTGCTCTCCCAGCTGAGCTATGCTCCCACATGGGCGTCGCTAAGTGGTTTCCCTCAGCGACGTGTTACATTCTACACGAAGAGTTTGCGTTTGTCAACACTAATTTTAAAATTTTTATTCTTTTATTTCATCGACCAATCTGAGCAGATCTTCTGTGCTGAATTTGTACTTTTTGTCACAAAAATGACAGCAAAGCTCTGCACCTTCCCCTGCATCTGCTATTTCTGTCAAATCCTTGACTCCGATGGACATCAATGCGCGCTCGGTCTTTTCCTTGCTGCACTTGCACTCGTACTTAACTTCGGTCTCATCAAAGAACTCAAGCTCGAAGCCCTCAAGTGCCTTCTGACAGATTTCTTCAAGGCTCATGCCGCTCTTCATCATTGAAGTAAAGCTGGGAAGGGTGCCGAGGTTCTTTTCAAGCACCTCTATCTCTCGCTCGTCCGCAAGGGGCAGAAGCTGAATGAGAAGTCCGCCTGCGGCATCGACCTCGCCGTTTTCATCGTGATGTACACCAAGCAGGAATACTGTAGGAGTCTGCTCACTTACCGCATAATAGCTTGTAAGATCCTCGGCTATCTCGCCCGAGGCAAGGGGGATCTGGGCAGTATAGGGCTCACCGCCCATTCCGAAATCCTTTATGACGCCTAAAAGACCCTCTCTGCCGACTACCTCGCCTACATCTATCCTGTCCCCTGTCTCTGCCTGAGGATTAGCAGCCAATCCTCTGACGTTGCCTGTGCTGTCGGACACGACGATAAGAGACCCTACAGGTCCGCCGCCTTCAACTCGGAGAGTAAGGCTTGCACCCTCCTCCTTGAGCCTGTTGCCCATGATGCAGCCGCCTGTCAGCAGTCTGCCCAGAGCTGTTGTTACAACGGGGCTTGTATTGTGAATCTCCTTTGCCCTCTTTACTATATCGGTTGAATCCACCGCCGCACCTATTATAAGTCCGTCAGTGGTGATGCATCTTATAAGTCTGCTCATTTTCTTGTCTTCCTTTTTGTTATGTAAACTAATCTCTGGGTAGTCTCACATGGCTCGTTATCTGTATAGCCGTCCTTGACCGCTATTACCTCAAGCTCTGCCTCACTGAGCATTTCCCGTATTTCCCCGTCGGTATAGGCACGCTCGGAGAAACACTCACTGCTTCTGTAATATACTCCGTCCTCTTCCTCAAAGAAGTCGAGAGTGATATTCACAAGCCCGTTTTCATAGCTGTTCTGCCACGCGCAGAACACATTGTCCGTTTCTATTATATAGGAGCTGTCGGAAAGAATATTTTCGTGCTTATAGGGTGTATTTACGTCAAACACAAATATGCCGTTGTTCTCAAGGAACAACGACACCTTTTTGAATATTGTGCCGACGGTCTCTTTATCAGTAACGTGATTGATGCTGTCAAGAGTGCATACTGCCGCATCGATAGTGCCGTAAAGGTCAAGCTCGTCCATGCTCTGACAAAGAAGCAGGACAGAAGCAGGACACTTTTCCCTTGCGGTCATCAGCATATCGGGAGAGGCATCAATGCCTATAACATCATAGCCCTTTTCGCTGAGCATGGCTGCCAGAGTGCCTGTGCCGCAGGCAAGGTCGCAGAGAAGCTTGCTTTCAGGTCTATACTCCCTGAGATACTCATCTACCTTCTCCGCTATCTCGCCGTACTCCACATTCTGCATCAATTCATCGTAATACTGCGCAAATACGTCGTAGCTCATCAGTCTTCTATATCATCCTCTATGGATTTGATGTAAAGCTCCTCGGGAGTCATTCTGTCAAACGCAAGGTCATAGCCGCCCTCACCGTAGTTAAGGGAACGGTTTACTCGGCTGATGGTCGCGGTGCTGGCGCCTGTACGGGCGACGATATCGCTGTAAACGCGCTTGTTCTTCAGCATATAGGCAACCACTATTCTCTGGGACATTGCCTTGAGCTCGGGAACTGTGCAGAGATCCTCGAAGAAATCATAGCACTCCTCAACTGACTCAAGCATCAGAATAGACCTGAAGAGGAAATCCACGCTGTCGTCTTTTATCTTATTGGACATAGGGTCTACCGCCTTTTTCAACTTTTAATTTAATACTATAAAAGTTTAACATATGAAATCGTAAAAGTAAAGACGTAATTTTTATTCTCCGACTACTTCTGCCAGAATGGACTTGAGCTCCTCTATGCCCTCCCCTGTTTCTGCGGAGACGGGAAGGAATGCATCCTCGGGAACTCCAAGCTCCTCGGGGAAAAGCTCCATGCGCTTTTTGCGCTCGGTAGGCTTGAGCTTGTCTATTTTGGTAAGAACTATCAGGGTGGGAAGCTCGGTCTCCGCAAGGTAATCGAGCATCATAAGATCGTCTGCGGAGGGCTTGTGACGGCTGTCAACAAGCAGTATGGCGAGCTTTATATCTCTGCCCTGTGCAAAATAGCCGTCGATAAGCTGTGACCAGCGGTTTTTTTCGTCTCTGCTTACCTTCGCAAAGCCGTATCCCGGGAGGTCTACGAGCCTTGCGTCAACAACATTGTAGAAATTTATCGTAGCTGTCTTGCCCGGCTGTGAGCTGACTCGGGCAAGAGATTTTCTGTTTACCAGCTTGTTTATAAGGGAGGATTTTCCCACGTTCGACCTGCCTGCAAAAACTATCTCAGGCATATCACATACGGGCAATTGGTCAACAAGACCTGCCGCCATCTCAAACTCTGCTTTCAGAAGATTCATCGAAATCGCCTCCTGTGTGGATATCCGCGTCATTATCCTCTATTTCGGTGCAGATGACCTGAGAGCCCGAAAAAGAACCAAACATTTCATAAAGCACGTCCTCAAGCTTTCTTGCGCAGACAAAGCGGACACGGTTTTTAACCGTCTCGCTTATCTCGTCAAGGTCAGGCTCGTTGGCTTCGGGGATAATTACAGTGGTTATGCCGTTCCTGTATGCCGCCATTGACTTCTCTTTAAGTCCGCCGATGGGGAGCACTCTGCCGAGAAGGGTTATCTCACCTGTCATTGCCACGTCATTTCTGCATGGCTTTCTGAGCAGTGCAGACACAAGGGCGGTTGCCATGGTTATACCTGCGGAGGGTCCGTCCTTGGGCACTGCGCCCTCGGGGAAATGGATATGGATATCGTACTTTTTATAAAAATCGGGGTCGATGCCAAGCTTGCCGCAATAGCCGCGCACTGCGTTCACTGCTATCTGTGCCGACTCCTTCATAACATCGCCCAGTGAGCCTGTAAGGGTCAGCTTGCCGCTTCCCTCAAAGAGGGCTGCCTCCATTTCAAGTATATCGCCGCCTGCGGCTGTCCACGCAAGTCCGTTTACGACTCCGCACTCGGTGAATTTTTCCGCCGCGGGCTTTTTGTATTTCGGCACCCCCAGCATTTCTCTGAGGGAGGCTTCCTTTACGGTCACTCTCTTAACGCTCTCGGAGGCTATCTCCTTAGCCGCCTTGCGCATGAGAGAGGCTATCCTTCTCTCAAGATTTCGCACGCCTGCTTCTCTTGTATAATCGCTGATAACGGCAGAAAGTGCCTTGTCGTCAATGCGGAAGGTGTTTCCGTTGAGCCCGTTCTTTTTAAGCTGCTTGGGGATAAGATGGCGTCTTGCTATTATCATCTTTTCCTCATGGGTGTAGCTGTCCATATTGATAATATCCATTCTGTCACGCAGAGGAGCAGGAATGGTGGATATATCGTTTGCAGTGGTCAAAAACAGCACCTTTGAAAGGTCAAAGGGAACTTCAATATAATGGTCAGTAAAGCCGCTGTTCTGCTCGGGGTCGAGGACTTCAAGCAGGGCGGCACAGGGGTCGCCTCTGTAGTCGCTTGAAAGCTTGTCCACCTCATCGAGAAGGATAAGGGGATTGTTTGAACCTGCGGAAACAAGAGCCTTGATTATACGCCCTGCCATTGCGCCTATGTAGGTCTTTCTGTGACCTCTTATATCTGCTTCGTCACGAACACCGCCGAGAGATACTCTTACATAATTTCTGCCCAGCGCCTCAGCCACAGACCTTGCAATTGAGGTCTTACCGACACCCGGAGGGCCTGCAAGGCAGATTATCTGTCCCTTAGACTCGGGTGAAAGCTTCATTACAGCAACGCTTTCGAGTATGCGCTCCTTGACCTTCTTCATGCCGTAATGATCACGCTCAAGGATCGCCTCGCATCTTTCAAAGTCAAGGCTGTCCTCTGTGGATATATTCCAGGGCAGGGAAAGGCAGGTCTCAAGATAGGAACGGGACACCGCCGCTTCATTTGAGCCCTGAGGGAGCTTTGCAAGCTTGTCGCACTCTGTATTGAGATGCTTCAAGGTCTTTTCGGGAAGGCTCAGCTTTCCGAATGCCTCGCGGAATTTTTCTGCGTCCTTGCTGTTGGTATCAGCCTCGCCCAGCTCCTCCCATATTACCTTGAGCTGCTCGCGAAGATAATATTCCTTCTGATTTTTTTCAAGATTCTCGGCAACCTTGCGCTCAATGCCGCTCTGTATCTCAGAAATGGCGGCAATGCTTCTTATCGCTTCAAGAATTATCGCCGCTCGGGCTGCGTGATTAAGTTCAAGAAGCACTTCTCTCTTTACACTGGTACTTCTTATTACATGATGGGCAACCATATCAGCCATGGCGCCGACATTGCCGCTTCGGTTTATAGCGTCCCATGCCTCGGCAGTAGGAGGCTCAAGATTTCTGTTTTCGGGCAGTGAAAGAATACTGTCCTTTATAAGCTGAACATATGCAGAGGTTTCCTGAAAGCTCTCGATAAAGCCCTCCTGCACCTCCTGCGCCTTTGCAAGCACGGTGCCGTTTTCCTTTCTTGTCTCGACTATGCTCATACGTCTCTTGCCGCGAACTCCCAGCACAAGACGCTTGCCGTTATAGCGCTTCATCACCTTTTCAAAGGAACAGATAACACCAAGCTTTTCAACGTTGAGATTTACAACGCTGTCCTCCCCTATCTTCGGCACTATAAGAAGATCGGTTGCGTTCTCTATTGCATATCTTACTGCATTTAAATTAATGTCCTCCTCAAGGATCATGCGGTCTGCCGTACCCGGCAGAACCACGCGGTTTTCGAGGAATATCACGGGTAAATATCTGAAAGTCATACTGTTCTCCATTCAATTAGTTATGCGCAAAGCTGTCCTTTGCCTGCTATACATTATAACAATTAAATCTCTGCGATTCAACAGATAAATACTGTTTAAAAAATTGTTCAAAAAGTGGGAGTATTGAAATTATAAATACTATGATTTATAATGTAAAAAACTGTATCGTGAGGTAGTATTATGAGAGATTCGCTGAAAATTCTGTGTGACGGCTTTTTGCAAAACAGAGAAAACATAAAAGTCCATCTCAAGGGCGGTTATGGATTTCTTAATCCCGTATGCTCCGCAATGCTCGCTTCAAAGGGCTTATTCCCCACTCCCGAAACTCTGCTTAAATGCAGGGATATCCTCCGCTCTCATGCAGGCATTTTCTCAAACCTGCGCGGAAATATAACTCTGCCTGTTATCACCATGCTGGCTTCCTCCGATGCACCCGAGGAAAAGCTCAGGAAGATCCTTGACATATATGAGATACTCAAAAAATATTTTTCAAAAAATGAGTTCCTTGCCTACGGTGCTGCCGTACTCTCGGATACGATCGAAACAAGCGAGGCTGACTCTGTCGCTCAGCGCGCAAAGACCATCTACAAGCTCATGAAAAAGGAGCACCCTATGATAACCTCCGTTGAGGACTGCGTTTTTGCCCTTTTAATGGCTCTCAGCCCTCAGTCTGACAGTGAGCTTATAAAGGATATGGAGATATGCTACGGCATTTTAAAGCCTGTTTTCTCTTACGGCAATTATGTTCAGGCAATGTCCCATGTAATTACCCTTGCAGGGGGCGATGTGAGAGAAAGCTGTCAGAAAGCCATGGCGATATACGCCACTCTCTGCAACGCAGGCAGACAGTACGGAAGATACAACGAGCTGTCTGTTCTTGCCGCCCTTGCGGTACTGCCTGTTGATATTCAGAAGGTATCTGAGGATATTCTTGAGGTCGATGCATTTCTCGCAAAGCAGAAGGGCTACGGCTTCTGGGGCATGGACAAGAGAACAAGGCTCATGCACGCGGCTGTTCTCGTCTCCTGCGACTATTCGCAGAATGTCGCCATGTCTGCCGCGGCTGTCTCTACCACAGTCGCCCTCTTTGCCGCACAGCAGGCGGCTATATGTGCGGCTGTAGCGGCTTCCTCTGCCGCTATCGCTGTATCCAATAACTCAAACTGATCTTTCGGGGAGGAATAATCCATGGAAATGATAAGACTCGGAAAAACCGACCTCATGGTCACAAAGAACGGCTTCGGCGCCCTGCCTGTGCAGAGGGTCAGCATCGAAGAAGGCTGCCGTATTCTGCGCAAGGCTTACGACAACGGAATTAATTATTTCGACACCGCAAGGTCATATACAGACAGCGAAGAAAAGTTGGGACTTGCTCTCAGTGATGTAAGGGAGAATATCATAATCTCCACCAAGACAGGGGCAACAGATGTCAAGACCTTTTGGGAACACCTGAACACCAGCCTGACTCTTTTAAAGACCGATTATATTGATATTTATCAGTTCCATAATCCCGCCTTCTGTCCCAAGCCCGATGACGGCACAGGGCTTTATGAGGCTATGCTTGAGGCAAAGGAAAAAGGCATGATAAGGCATATCGGCTTTACAAATCACCGCTATACCGTTGCTGAGGAGGCTGTTTTATCGGGACTTTACGAGACCTTGCAGTTTCCCTTCTCCTATCTTGCAGGCGAAAAGGAAGAAGCTCTGGTCAGACTGTGCGAAGAGCACGATGTTGGCTTTATCTGCATGAAGGCTCTTGCAGGCGGTCTGATAACACGTTCTGAGGCGGCTTATGCTTTCCTCGCTCAGTACCCCGTTGCGCCCATATGGGGCATTCAGAAGGAAAGCGAGCTCGACGAGTTCCTTTCCTATAACGAAAATCCCCCTGTCATGACAGAGGAAATAAAGGAATATATCGAAAAGGAAAGACTTGAGCTGACAGGTGATTTCTGCCGCGGCTGCGGTTATTGTATGCCCTGTCCCATGGATATTGAGATAAACACCTGCGCGAGAATGTCCCTGCTCCTTCGCCGCTCGCCCACCGCAGGACATCTTTCCGAGGGCGGTCAGGCGATGATGAAGAAAATTGAGGATTGTATCGAGTGCGGTCAGTGCAAGGCAAAATGCCCCTACGGACTTGATACTCCCAATCTGCTCAAGAGAAATTACGAGGATTACAAGACTTTTCTGAAATAATAAAGGCCTATCCTTGAGGAGAGGCTCAGCCGCAAGCGGTGGGGAGGTGTTTTTGTCGGTTTTAACGATAGTGCCGCACTTGTGAATACGCCTCTTTCTCAAGGACACCTCATCCGCCTCGCACAGCTCGGCACCTTCTCCTCAAGGAGAAGGCTGTTATAAGGAATTCTGACCTTCCCCTCAAGGAGAAGGTTTTTGTTTATACACCTTTTTCTTCTTTACCCCTGCATCTGTATCAACCAGAGAATCCATACCGCTCAGGATATCGCCCTCGGACACTATAAACGCAGCCACAAATGCAACAGCTATGAATGCTCCGAAGCTGCCGAAGGATATGAATCTCAATGTTTTTCGCTTTTCGTGGTTTACCGCAAAACCGAAAATGCAGATATAGAAAAGTGTTATAAGCAGCGAGAAAAAAGCGAAGCTGTCAAATACATCATTATCCTTGGTTATCCATCGTATTATGTAAATCACAATTAAGACAACATCTGCTATGCAGGCAAGGGTTACAGTTGCTTTCTTTGCTTTTCCGAAAAGCTGAAGCATGAGGCAGGCGAACAGAAGAATTGCCGCCGAGGGTATTATTGCCAAAAGCATATCGGTTATTTTTATCTCATATCCGTTCTTGATATACACTGCCGACAGGGAAAATCCGCTTCCTATGGAATTGAGCAGGAAGCTGACTATATAGCCCCATTTTTCCTTTTTGCCGAGGCAGTGGAAGGGTATTGCCGCTATCATGAGCACCAAGCCGACTATTATGCCGTACCACTTTGTCACGAAAGAGCAGGCAAGCATTGATGCAAAGGCAAATATCACAAGGGAAAGCAGTGCAAATGCGGATATTGCAGGGACTTTGGCTTTGGCATCAAGCATTCTGATTTCTCCTTATCTGTAGGTCATGTTCATCTTGAACACTATCTTTCTGAGAATCTGCACAAGGCTTGCAGGAGATTTTACCACCACTCCTCCAGCGAAATTCAGCACCCAGCGTGCAAAGCCCTCATTGGCTACTGCATAGACCTTTACGCTGAATTTATCATCGGATATCTGCTTGTAGGGGATATTCAATCCGAAGGTTTCTATTATGGAATCAAGCAGGGGCATTTCGCACTCAAGCTCAATAGGCTCGGGGTTATCGCCCGAGAACATATTGAAAACCCTGTTTGCATAGTCAGCGACGTCGAACTTTGTCGCATAATTACACACCTGCTGGAAGGGTCTTGCATCGTCCTTGAGTATCTCAACACGCTTTATACGGTCGATTCTGTAGTGAGAAAGATCATCATATTTTTCATAGTTGCCCACGAGATAATATTTATCACTGTCCCACATGGTGGCATAGGGGCTTATGACAAAATCCTTGCCTGCGTCAAAGACGGGAATGTTATTTACAAGCTGGCGGTGGTGGTAGATAAAGCGTATCTTTTTGCCCTGATTTATGGCATTCTGAATCGTTTCTATGTTGTGAAGTATTTCCTCGTTGTCGCTCTTTTTGCGAACCTCTGTGTACACCTGACTTTTCAGAAGCTCTGCCTGGGATTCGCTTGTAAGTGACAGGAGCTTTTCGGAAAGGTCTCTTGTCTTTTTTCTTGAAATAAAGGGCGAGGACTGCACGGCATCGATAAGCATTCTCAGCTCCGCCATTACAAACTGCCTCTCGGCAAGGTAGAATCCGCGTGAGGGTATGTTGCCCTTTCTTATGTCCATGCCTGCCTCTTTGAGTATGTTTATGTCGTTTGCAATGGATTTACGCTCACATATTACGCCCTTTTCCGCAAGCTTTTCTTCTATCGCCTTTATGGGAAGGCAGTGCTTTTCATCGGAATACTTTAAGAATATCTCTGCCATAAAAAGCAGTTTGACTTTCTGTTTTGGATTTCCTGCCATAGTTATCTCCTCCATTTATTAAATTATAATGTTTTATACTGTAAATTGCAATAAGAAAAGTGAGGTTTTGTACGATTGTTGGGACTGATTTTATCTCTCCCTCAGTCACTTCGTGACAGCTCCCTCATCAGAGGGAGCCAAGATACCCATTCGTCTATGTTATAACAGTTTTTATAGTTGACATTAATTCAGGATATGATAAAATATTACAATGCACTATGTAAATAACCCAGACGTTAAAGGAAGGATTTGATATATATGGCAAAGGAGCTTGCAAAAGCTTACGAACCAAAAGAAGTCGAAGACAGAATATATCAGTACTGGCTCGACGGTAACTATTTCCACACTGAGGTCAGCAAGACCAAGACCCCTTACACTATCGTGATGCCGCCTCCAAACATCACAGGTCAGCTTCACATGGGTCATGCTCTTGACAATACTCTTCAGGATATCCTTATCCGCTGGAAGAGAATGCAGGGCTATGCCGCTCTGTGGGTACCCGGCACTGACCACGCATCTATTGCAACTGAGGCAAAGATCGTTGAAAAGATGCGTCAGGAAGGCGTCACCAAGGATGATATCGGCCGTGACGGTTTCCTCGAGAGAGCTTGGGAATGGAAGAAAGAATACGGCGGCAGAATAGTCAGCCAGCTTAAGAAGATCGGTTCCTCCTGTGACTGGGAGCGCGAGCGCTTCACCATGGACGAAGGCTGTTCCAAGGCTGTAAATGAAGTATTCAACACCCTTTACGAAAAGGGTCTTATCTACCGTGGTGAGAGAATCATAAACTGGTGTCCTCACTGCAAGACCTCCATTTCCGATGCTGAGGTTGAATTCAAGGAGCGTGACGGCAACTTCTGGCACCTGCGCTATCCTCTCACTGACGGCAGCGGCTATCTTGAGCTTGCTACCACCAGACCTGAGACTCTTCTCGGCGATACTGCTGTTGCAGTTCATCCCGAGGACGAAAGATACAAGAAATTTGTCGGCAAGACCGTAACTCTTCCTCTCGTTGGCAGAGAGATTCCCGTTGTTGCTGATGAATATGTTGAAATGGACTTCGGTACAGGCGTTGTAAAGATCACTCCTGCTCACGACCCCAACGACTTTGAGGTCGGAAAGCGTCATGACCTGCCTGTTATCAACGTAATGAACGACGATGCCACCATCAATGCTGAGGGCGGCAAGTACGAAGGTCTCTCCCGTGAGGAGTGCAGAAAGCAGATAGTAAAGGACCTCGACGAGGGCGGCTTCCTTGTAAAGGTCGAACCCATGAAGCACAACGTCGGCGCATGCTATCGCTGCGACACCATCGTTGAGCCCAGAGTTTCCCTCCAGTGGTTCGTTTCCATGAAGGAGATCACTCAGCCCGCTCTTGAGGCTGTTTACAGCGGCGAGACAAAGTTTATCCCCGACCGCTTCTCCAAGCTCTACTACAACTGGATGGAAAACATCCGTGACTGGTGTATTTCCCGTCAGCTCTGGTGGGGTCACAGAATCCCTGCATGGTACTGCGAAAAGTGCGGCGAGATCACCGTTTCCCGTCATGAAGTAAAGCAGTGTCCCAAGTGTAAGGGAAGAAAGCTTCATCAGGATCCCGACACTCTTGATACCTGGTTCTCCTCTGCTCTCTGGCCTTTCTCTACCCTCGGCTGGCCGAGAAAGACAAAGGAGCTTAACTACTTCTATCCCACAACCACCCTTGTAACAGGTTACGATATCATCACCTTCTGGGTATCGAGAATGAT
>JAZSJQ010000070.1:0-44682 GCA_045534445.1 Acutalibacteraceae bacterium | reverse complement strand
TTTTGTCTGTGACAGAATTTTTCTGTAGATTTCCTGAGATTCTTTTTCAGACAGTGTGACAGAATCAAACACAGTTATGATCTTTTCATTTTGCATCAGAATTACCTCCTAAATATATTTTTAATTTCTCACGGCCCCTGCGCAGATATGATCTGACCGTTGATTCCTTTGTTTTCAGCATTTCTGCTATTTCCGAACATGAATAACCCTCGTAATAGTACAGATATATGGAGCTTTTATGATTTTCGGGAAGTTTCATAATGATTGAAAGTATTTCACTGCTTTCCCTTTCTGATGCAGGAATATCGCATACAAGCTCTTCTATGGAAATATCCTTTCTGCTGTGCCTTCTGAGAAGACTTTTGCATATGTTCGACACGGTTATCATAATCCACGCTTTTTCCTTGAATTCATTTTCAAAGCTCGGACTTTTCTCTATCAGCCTTGAAAACAGCATCTGCATGGCATCTTCCGCATCGTATTTATTCTTCATGTACATGAAACAGACTCTGTATACCATCTGTGAATACTTTTTATAGAACTCTCGAAACTTGTTTTCATCTGTATACACCGATCATCCCTCCCTGTTAATAATAACGCATGATAAGTTGAGATTGTTGCAATAAATTTAAAACAGTTATATAATAACGGATATCAAATCAATCGGAGATGGTATCATGAATCCCGTTATAATTATTCTTACAGTAATTGCATCTGTCATTGCACTTTGCCTTCTTGCCGCGTTTATCTGCTATCTTCTGACCTTTTATTCTCCCAAGCGCAAGCCTGTCGGTGAAAACGAATATCCGACTCCCGAAGGAAAGATATACGAACCCTACCGTGAGCAGATGGTAGAATGGATAAAGAAAATGCGCGCACACAGCAATGAAGATGTTGAAATCAAATCATTTGACGGTCTTACACTCAGAGGAAGGTATTTTCACGGCAAGGATAACAGCATTATTGAAATAATGCTCCACGGCTACCGCGGAAGCTCTGAGCGGGATATGTGCGGCGGCATACAGCGTGCATTTGAAGTAGGTCACAATGTTCTGCTTGTGGATCTTCGTGCAAGCGGCAGAAGTGACGGTCACACCATAACCTTCGGTATCAAGGAACGTTATGACGTTCTTTCGTGGATAGATTATGCCATTGAAAAATTCGGTCCGGACTGCAGAATAATGCTCACAGGTATTTCCATGGGCGGAGCAACTGTTATGATGGCAAGTGAGCTTGAACTTCCAAAAAATGTTATCGGTATTCTTGAAGACTGCGGTTATAGTTCACCGAAGGAGATCATTATCAAGGTAATCAAAGACATGAAACTTCCTTCTGCAATTGTCTATCCTTTTATAAAGCTTGGCGCAAGAATATTCGGCGGCTTCGATCTTGAGGCAGCAAGCCCCATTGAAGCTGTCAAGAAATCCCCTGTTCCAATTATTTTTGTCCACGGCGAAGATGATGCCTTTGTCCCCTGCGAAATGAGCGAAGCATGCTATGAAGCCTGCACCGCTCCCAAAATGCTTCACACCGTACCCGGTGCAGGTCACGGTCTTGCATACATTATTGAAAACGATGATTACATAAAGGTTCTTGCAAAGTTTGAAGAGGAGTATCTCAATGGTTGAGGTTGTTGCCGCTCTTATTTGGAAAGATGATAAGTTCATGATATGTCAGCGTCCTTCTCATAAAGCCCGAGGACTTCTGTGGGAGTTTGTCGGCGGGAAGGTCGAAGCAGGTGAATCAAAGGCTGATGCACTTGTCCGCGAATGCTTCGAGGAGCTTGAAATTACCGTTTCCGTGCGTGATGTATTCACTGAACTTACCCATGTATATCCTGATCTTACGGTTCATCTGACCCTGTTCAATTCAGAAATAGCGTCAGGCACACCGAAACTTATTGAACACAACGATCTGAAATGGATAACAGTTTCCGAGATTGACAATTACGACTTCTGCCCTGCTGATAAAGAAATTCTGGAACTGCTGAAAAACAGGTGAAAATATGGTTCGTGAAATTATGAGAGACCCGCTTTTTCTCGGAAGGAAATCCGAAAAAGCGACAATCGAGGACATATCCGTCGGTAAGGATCTTCTTGACACGCTGAATGCACATAATCATGAATGTGTCGGTATGGCGGCAAATATGATTGGAGTTCTCAAATGTATTATCGCATTTGACTTCGACGGTGTTTACATGGTCATGTACAATCCCGAGATAATAAAAGCCTCCGAACCCTACAGTACGGAGGAAGGATGTCTTTCCCTTACGGGAAAACGCAGAACAAAGCGCTTTAAAAATATAAAAGTCAGATATCATAACAGCGATTTTGCTGTAAGGATAAAAACCTTTACAGGCTGGACTGCTCAGATAATACAGCATGAGATAGATCACTGCAACGGAATAATTATCTGAATATAAGTTAATCCCACGGATTTCAATTATGAAAACCGTGGGATCCTTTTTAATAATTATAAATATTGTCTTCATCATCCTCAGGAGTGTTATCAAGATCCCATGGCATTGCATCGCCCTGAGCTGAAGCTGTATTATTTACAGTTTCCTGTTTATAACGATATTCTCCTGTTTTTTCATCAAGATAATAATACTGACCTGTCCGATTATCGTAATAATAGAATATACCGGTTTCCTCATCGAGGTAATCGCCATATTCGTTGGTCTTGTATTTCGGAGTCTTATGTTGTACCTCAGGCTCGCGGTAGCCGTCGTCGCTCCTGTCAAGGCTTCCGATTCCGTAGTAGGATTGATTTCTTACATTTTCAGAGGCTCGTTTTTTTGATATTGTCCTGAAGTCATCACCGTCAAATGCGGAAAAACCGCCTGCCTCCTGAGCAAAATCAACACTCTTTTTCTGCTGCTTTATATAAGGTGCAATCTTTAAGGCTGCAGCAGATACTGAAATCAGAACAATAAGAAATGCGATTCGTTCAACAAAACGTGTAAAGAAAACAGCCTTTACAGTACTGCTGGCTACATTCGAGTTAAGAAAATACCATTTTATCTCGATGGAATTCACATCAACATCATCTGTCGAAAAGAATCCCCATTCATATGTATCTGCAAAGCAGGCACCGAGAGCTGAAGCTGCCGAATACAGCGCAATGGCTGAAAAGATCAATGTTGCGATACCTGAAAATCCCAGAAGATAAGCACCTGCAGTATTTGCTGATGTGCCTTTTGCGGCAGACAGAAGTGACACAGATAAAACCACCGCGGAAATGATAAACAGAAGCTGGAAAATCGTTTCTGCATCAGCCTTCAGAAATATTATCTCCAAAACACCTGCACCGACGAGAACTGACGTGCCTATTATCGATAATGTAAGCACCAGATACTGTCTGTCACCGCCGTCACGGGAAAATATCAGCGCACACACAGAGCCGATGGACAAGAGTATCAAACCTGCTGATGACAGAAGCGCAATAAGCACATTTCCGCCGCCTGCCATTGCTGTTACTGAGAAAATCACTCTGCACACTGTATAAATACAAATTATAAGGGTGCAGAAATGCACCCCATAATTTTTAAAAGTAAGGCGCGCCATATACATTTCTGTATTATACTGCGGCAGCTCACGCACTTTTCTTTTCTGAGCCATGACAGCTCACCTCACTAATTACTTTTTTCTCTGGTTATAATTCTGCCCCTGACGCTGAGGTCTCTGCTGGGGCGCATTTCTCTGCTGAGTACTTCTGTGAGCATTTGAGCCCTGACTCTGCGGTTGGATCTTTCTCTGCTGACCGTTATTCTGAGGTCTCTGCTGGAGATTCTGCTGAGGTCTGTTTCTGTTCTGAGGATTTACAGGGCGCTGCTGCATATTCTGAGCAGGCTTTTTATTACCGCCGTTTGGCTGATTGGGACGTACACGAGGCTGAGCTCTCTCAGCCTGGGCATAAGGATCAAAGTCCATGACAGGCATTTTCGACTGTGCCGCAGGCTTCTGAGATTTATTCTGCGTATCGATTTGTGCATCAGCTAAAGCCTCATCTTCTCTGATCGCCTTTTCAACAGCCTCAGATACAGCTTTTCTAAGCTTTTCGTCCTTGATTTTACTTTCTCTTGTTTTTACCGTATTCTCGGTTATGACCTGCTGAGGATATATTGCCTCGGCAGATGCAGGGGCAGATTCTTTTTCATCCCGCTTCTCAGGTTCTTTAGCAGGAATCTCTTCGGCAGGCTTTTTAGCCTCAGGCAGTGCCTGCTGAGCTATCTGAGCTTCAATCGCAGCTACGGTTGCAGCAGCGGAAGCCGCCTTTGCCTTGCTGTTTTTAAGCTTCTTGCTCTCGCCTTTTTCTTCGGTTTCCTTAGACTTATCCGTATAGGTGATCTGATATCGTCTGTCTCTGATTGCAGCATCAACTTCACCGAATACTTCTGAAGTAACGGTGCGTGCCTTGAGCAGTACAACCCATACACAGAGGTAGAATATCGGCGCAATGCAAAGTCTGAGCAGATCGCAGAATGCACCTGTAAAGAACTCATCGCCTATATCGCCTATCCAGAATCTGGCAATGATATACATTATGGAGGTAAGCGCGGTAAACACAATACCGACCACAGCCATATTTCTGAGAGATCGGATGTACACACGCCTTATCATATTGCGCGAAATAACATTAATGATAAAGCAGCATACAAGTATTGACATGAATGTAACGATCATGTAGACAAAATAGAATGCAAGTACGCCGAAAGGAACCTTGCCGCCGTTTACGATGCAGTACATTGCCCTGTAAATGATGTAATAGCAGAGCAATACATTATACGCGAGCCTGCAATAGCCTAAAATTATCAGCGGTTTTTCTCTCAGCACAGGTATGCTTGAGCCGCACTCAAGAAAATAGGCATAGAATACAACAACGACAAACATAAGGCTGACAATAAGATCAAGTGATACAAGCGTTGATGTAAGCGAGCTCATTGCGGCACCGCTTTTGCCTGTAAGCTTCATAACGTCAGCAACAGCATTTATGATGCCGAATAAAATTACACCTATCACATATATTGAGCTTCTTTTAAGACAGCTTGTCAGAAATACCTTTCCGTCAAGACCGACCTGTCTGTTATTTCTCATTAAAAAAGCGCCTCACTTCAAAATCAATTTTTCCGTCTCCCGGATTCTGAAACGATGGTTTCTATAGCCACATCATCTGAGATCTCAATTGTATCCAGATCGTCAAATGATGTTGAATGATAGTTTACCGAACGGTTATAAGGATCCTCTTTCTTTTTCTGAACCTCAATGACAACAGCCTTTTTCTCCTTCTCACGCTCTCTGTCGCTCTGCTCTATTTCGTCCACCATATTCAGAAGTTGTTCATTAAGCCCTTTTACATTGATTGAAGAAACGCCTTCTGTTCCGTCTTCGGAAAGAACTTCTTCGTTTTCTGTTTCTTCTTCAACGATCTCAACGATTGTTGAATACATTGGCCCCAATGCCTTCTGCACTGCGGGAAAGGTCATCGGATCGGGTTTCTCGTCCTTATCCTTTATCTTTGCAGTTGATTTATGAGAATACCTTTGTTCCAGTACACTGGCAAGAAGATGAGCCGGTGTTGATGATGCGTTATTTCTCAAGGAAGAGTTCTTTTTATTTCTGCTGTCCTCCACCTGCTCTCACCTGCCCGTCATAAATTTTTTTCGCTGACATACAAATAGTGTATATCAATATCACAGTAACTGCGCCACAGCGCAATTGTTTTATGAGAATATATTATACCATATATAGTTTTGATGTCAATTATTTAGCGTAAAATAAGGCATATTCAAGGGGTTTGCAGATTATGATGAATTATCTTTTTCCAATACTTATTCTGATCTCTGTAATATTTTCGATTTTCTGCGGCAAAGCCGATGACACTGCTGCTGCGCTTTTAGAGGGCGGTAATGATGCCATAGATCTTTCAATAACTCTTCTCGGAGCCATGTGTCTCTGGGGCGGACTTATGAATATAGCCCGTGCAAGCGGGCTTACAGAAATAATATCGCGCCTGTTGTCCCCTGTTCTGTGCAGCCTTATGCCTTCCCTCAAATACAACAGCAATGCCAAAGAACACGTTTCTATGAACGTGGTTTCAAATTTTCTGGGGCTCGGAAACGCGGCAACACCCCTTGGGCTTATGGCAATGAGTGAACTTAGGAAAGATCTGAGATCCGACCATGCAAGCAGAGATATGATAACCTTCGTGGTACTGAATACAGCCTCAATACAGCTTATTCCAAGCACTCTGGCTGTTCTGCGAAGTCAGTCAGGCTCTTCTGCACCCTTGGAAATACTGCCCTGTGTATGGCTTTCCTCCATATCGTCCGTCATGGTCGGATTGCTTATATGTAAGGTGTTTTCCCCTGAAAGGAGCATTTGATAATGGGCAGTTATTTTCTGCTGGCCTCCGCATCGCTGATTCTGATTTTTGCACTTATAAGAAAAGCACCCATATTTGACCTGTTTCTTGAGGGCGCAAAAGAAGGGATAAAAACTACTGTTTCGATCATTCCCGCACTTGTGGGGCTTGTTGTATGTGTAGCTATGCTGCGCTCCTCAGGTACTGTAGATTCCCTTGTTTCATTGATTTCGCCTGCAGCTGAAACGATCGGTATGCCTTCAGGCGTCATTCCTCTTGCCCTTCTGCGTCCCATATCGGGAAGCGGAGCGCTCGCCGTTATACAGGATATTTTCACCCATTACGGAACAGATACCTTTACCGGAAGGGTCGCATCTGTAATGATGGGTTCAACCGAAACAACCTTCTACACTATAGCCGTCTACTACGGCAGTATCGGTGTAAAGCATACGGGAATAACACTTCCTGCTGCTCTTGCCGCAGATATTACGGGTATGATAATGTCAGCACTTACTGTATCCGTTTTCTTTTAGGTAAAAAACAGACACCGCCGATGCTGTTGCGTCGGCGGTGTCTGTTTTTAATTACTATCTTCTGCGTGAAGTGCGCTTTTTAGGAATAAGAACACATGCAAGAAGAGCAAGTGCAGAAATAATTGAAATTACAACTGCGATGGCTTCAAAACCGTCATCGTCACCTGTATCGGGTGCATAAACGCCCTTGCCGTCATCCTGAACAACGAGTGTCCATGTGCTCTTCTTATTGGTGGTAGTTGCACCGAGAACAGAGCTGGATGCGGTGTTGGAGATCTTGGAAGTATCCTGTGCATTATCGGGGATTCTGTATGAAGCCTCGCCAGCATTGGTCTTCCAAACCTGACCTACCTTAAGTGTGCCGATGTAGTAATCCTTATTGAGCAGGTCATCATGGATAGAGAAGTCAACAAGGTCACAGTTACCGGTATTTGTAACAACTATGGAGTAGGTTACGGTATCACCGGGGCGAACTGTATTTACATTGGCAACCTTAACAATGGAGTAGTCAGGCTGATCCTTGGGGAGTGCCTGAACCACACATTCGCCTGTCTTCGGATCGAGCTCCGCAGGGTCTGCGGTCGCCTTGTTGACTATCTGAGTACCAGCCTGAGTGTTTTCGGGTATCAGATAACTTACCTCAAATGACTTTGACGCACCGGGTTCAAGACTATCTATTGTTGCAAAAGGAGCATTTGCTTCGTATGCAGCATTGTTATATGTCACGGGCAGAGAATCGGTGACTACGATGCCTGTCAGAACAGTATTGCCTGTGTTGGTAACTATAATGTTGTAAACAACGGTCGCACCGGGCTTTGCGGCATAGATATTTGCAGACTTTCTGATTGTGAAGTCAGATACGCCCTGTACAGGAATCATAACTGTGACGCTGTCGCTGTCCTGATCGGTTACTCCGTTATCTGCAGTGGCAGAAGCGGTATTCACGATCTCGCTGTCAGCCTGTGCATCGGCAGGGACAGTATAAGCTACCTTAAAGGTCTCATGCTTGCCTGATTCGAGCTTTTCGATAACTGCAAATACCTCATTTGCCTCATATTCCTCACCATCATATTCTATGGGAAGAATATCGGTAACGCTGACATTTGTAAGTTCAGTATCACCGGTGTTTGTAACAGTAATGTAGAACTCTGCCTTACCGCTGGGCTGTACAACAGGTGCAGCGGCAGTCTTTGTTACCTCAAGACCGGGAATAACTATATCGGTGACGGCGGAATCCTCAGCAGGTTCGGTGTCGGTTGCAGATGCCACAGCGACATTTACAAGCTTCTCACCGGACTTCATTGTCTCGGGAACTACATAGTTGTAATTAAGCTGAAGTGCCTCTGCGTTGACAGCGATGCTGTCGATGGTAACTGTTCCGAGATCGGTGACGGAGATCTCACCGATTCCCTCGGGAATACTCTCGGGCAGTACCCATTCACCGCCGCCAAGCTTATCCTCAACAGTAACATTGCTGAGCTCTGCGTTACCTGTGTTTGTGACAAGAATTGTGTAAACAAGTGTGTCGCCGGGCTTTGCGTTTTCTACGTTCACAGACTTTACAAGGTCAAGCTCTCTCTTTTCGAGAACATTGATTACCTCGCTGTCTTCGTCGAGCTTGTTGCCGTCCTTGTCAAGGAGAGTTGCAGTATTCACAAACTCGCCTGCGCTCTGAGTCTCAGAGAGGATAAGTGTGCTTTCCGCAACGGGGATAATATAGGTCTCGCCTGCAGGAAGTTCGGGAATTGTCCATTCCTTCTCGAGCTTGTCGTCAGTTACCTTGAGGTTCTTGTAGTCGGTCTCACCAAGGTTCTCAACGAGAATGGTATAGACCACAGTGTCTCCGGGGTTGAAGTTTGTTTCCTTGCCGGAAACTCTCTTGGTTATTCTGATGTCATCGTTAAGGGGTACCTCGGTAGGAGTGAGAACTGCTGTATCACTGTCAGAAACAGGTGTATCCTCGCCATCGGGAGTACCTTCTGCAACTGCGATATTCTCAATGAGCTTTGTGCAGTCCCAATCGGTGGGAACGGTGTATTTGACGGTAAATACCTCAGTCTTGCCGCTCTCGAGTCTGTCGATGGACCACTCCTTCTGGAGCATCTCATCAGTAACTGTAACGTTGTTGAGAGCTGTGTCACCTGTGTTTTCAACGGTGATGGTGTAGAATACATCGCCGCCGATAACCTGTGTTTCGGGAGTTACGGACTTTGTGACATTAAGTCCGCAGTCTTTTTCAACGGTGAAGTCAGCCTCAGCGGACTTCTCGGGAAGCTCTCTTTCCTCGCCGTCTACGATTGCATTGGCAGAAACTGTTACGGTGTTGAGGAACTTCTCAGCATCGACTGTATCTTCGGGAACAACATAAGCAAAAGGACCGAAGGAGCAGGATTCATTCACCTTGAGAACGGTGGGAATATCTGTGAATGCCCAGTCCGTTGCGATAACGGCATCATCAGCTCTTGTGAATACATCCTCGAGAGTGATGTCGGTAAGCTCTGTCTCTCCTGTATTGGTAACGGTGATCCAGAAGTAAACAACATCGCCTACATTAGCGGTCTCAGAGCTTACATTCTTAGTAACCTCGAAGGAGGATACGGGGATTATGGGTGTTTCTGCAACAGTAACATCAACATCGTCTTCCTCGTAAAGATCGCTGCCTGTGGGAGGTGTCGCTCTGACTATGGCGACGTTCTTAATAACCTCGCCTGCCTCTGCGTCAGCAGGAATTGCAACAGTGTAAGTATAGGTTGCAGTGCCGCCTACAGGGAGAGTGTTGATAACAGGTGCATTGTCAAGGATAACGTCTCCCTGAGCCCATTCTCCGCCTATGATAGTATCGTCAAGTCTTACATTTGTAAGCGTGGTGTTACCGATGTTTTCAACGAAGATAGTGTAGGTGACCATGTCCCCTGCCTTAGCCTCGGTAACGCCTGCGGTCTTGACTATTCTGATCTGGGGCTTTTCAAGCACATTGATAACAGCTGTATCGTCGTCAAGCTTGTTATCGCTGGAATCATAAAGAGTTGCAGTGTTTACTATCTCGCCTGCAGGTGTGCTGTCGCTGAGAACAAGCACAGACTCGGTAACGGGAATAATGTAGCTCTCGCCTGCTTTGAGGCTTGCGATAGTCCATGTCTTTCCGACCTTGTCATCAGTTACCTTCAGGTTCTGATAATCTGTCTCGCCCTTATTCTGAACGAGAATTGTGTAGTATACGGTCTCACCGGGATAACGCTGAGTCTCACCAACAACATCCTTATTGATAACGATGCTGCTTACAGGTGCCTTTTCTGTGGGTGTGACATTTGCGGTATCCTGCTTTTCGATCGTGGATCCGCCATTGGAAGGTACTGCTGTTGCAACAGCCACGTTTGTGATGGTGGGCTTTGCCTCGCAGTCCCAGTCTGCGGGAATGGTGTACTTCTCGGTGATTACGTAGGTGTCACCCTTCTTGAGCTCGCCTACTGTCCACTCCTTATCGAGCATATCATCGGTTACCTCAACGTCCTTGAGATCGACGTTACCTGTGTTCTTTACGGTAATGGTATAGAATACATCGCCGCCGACGGTCTGGGTCGCAGGAGTTACGGACTTATCGATTGTGAAGTCAGGCTCAGACTCTACGGTAAATGCTGCATCGTCTGTATCGGTTGCAGGAGTCTCAATGCCGTTGACAATGGACTTGCCCGATGCGGTGACCTCATTGTTGAATATCTCGCCGCCTGCTGCAGTATCGGGTACTACATAGGTCAGCGGCTGGCTGGTCCAGCTTTCGCCTGCCATAAGGGTAGTCTTGCAGTTAAGGTTCCAGCCTGATGTGGGGATAGTCTCGGTAGCACCGGTTCTTGTGAATACATCGCTGAGGGTAACGTTATAGAGAGGAACGTTGCCATTGTTTGTAACGGTGATCCAGAAGAATACGGTGTCGCCGGGCTTTGCGGTATCGGTGTTTACGTTCTTGGTGACCTCGATGTCGGTTACAGCCTGTACGGGAGTCTCTGCAATTGTGATGTTTGCATCATCGCTTACGGAAAGATCGCCCTCAGGTGTAGTTGCGGAAGCAGTTGCAATGTTGGGGAATACTGCTCCGACGATCGCGGTATTGGGAACGGTAACGGTGTAGGTGTAGGTTCTGCTGCCGCCCATCTCAAGATTTGCGATAACGGGTGCAGATGCAAGAGTGGTGCCGTTTTCCTTCCACGTGCCGCCTGCAATGGAGTCGGTAACACGGACATTTGCGATATCGCAGTTGCCGATGTTTTCAACAACGATGGTATATACAACGCTGTCGCCGATCTTAGCCTCGGAAACATTGACAGTCTTTGTAATCTTAAGCTCGGGAACATTTGCAACGGTGAGATCGGCATTTGCCTGCTGGGGTGCCAAGGGAGTCAGCTCGCCGTCTTCGTTCTCATACTTGGAGGTGACGGTAACGGTGTTTCTGAACTTTTCGCCGCCTGCCATGTCGTTATCGACAGCGAATGCAAGAGGTGCACTGCGCCAGGACTCACCGGGAGCAAGAGTTGCCTTGCAGTCGAGATCCCAGCCTGCGGTGGAGAGTGTCTCCTCGGCAGTTATGCCTGCAAGCTTTTTAAAGGAATCGGTAAGGTCGATCTCATGGAGAGTGACGTTGCCGGTGTTTGTAACTGTGATCTGGAAGTAGACAGTATCACCGGGCTCAGGATTTGCGTCGGTAACAGTCTTTGTTACGGAGATGCTCGGTGCGGGAGCAACGGGAGGCTCAACTACATCGACACTCTCGTCGTCCTGTGCGCTTTCACAGCCCTCGTTTTCGGGGTCTGCTGTAACGGTGTTCTCGATTGTCTCCCCTGCGTTCTCGGTTACTCTGTATGAATATTCAAGAACAGCAGTTGCGCCGATGGGCAGTGAAGGAATTACGGGAACTGTATTGAGATTCTTGATATTGTAGGTGTTTACACCGGGAACAGACCATGTGCCGCCTGTGAGTACCTCTGTGATAACTACATTCTTAAGCTCACAGTTGCCCTCGTTTCTGACGTTGATGGTGTATGTGACGGTGTCGCCCTTAATAGCCGTTGCTCTGTCAGCGGTCTTTACGATGCTGACCTTAGGCTCCATGGGAACTGTGACATCGACCTCATCATCGTCTGTCAGACGGGTGGAAGGATCGTCCTTCACGGAGTTTGCAGTGGCGGTCACCTTGTTGTTGAATACAGTGCCGCCGATAGTGTCTGCGGGAATAACGTATTCAAGCATGGGGCTGGTCCAGACCTCGCCTGCTTTGAGTTCAGCAGGACATGCAAGAGCCCACTCGGTAAGGTCAGCGCCGAGGCTGTTTGTAAACTCATCGGTAAGATTTACGTTATAAAGTGTAACATTACCGTTATTGGTTACAGTGATCTGGAAGTAGATCTTTTCGCCTGCCTTGGCAGTGTCATCACTTACGGTCTTGTTAACGGAAAGTGCAGGTGCAGGAGTAATGGGCTTTTCATCAACAACAACGCCAGCGTTGTCGTTTACCTTATCGGTCTCATTGCTTTCTGCATATGCAATATTATTGATGGTGCTGTTTGCAGGAGTATCCTCAGATACTCTGTAAGTGAAGTTGTAGGTCTTCTCTTCACCTGCTGCAAGGGAGTCGATCACGGGCGCGCCCTGAAGTGCCACGCCGTTTTCAGTCCACTGACCTTCGAAAATATCAGTTACAGCTACATTAGTAAGAGCTACGTTGCCTTCGTTCTTTACAGTAATGGTAAATACTGCATTACCGCCCTGAACAACTCGGTCCTGGTTTGCGGTCTTTACTATGGAGATTGCGGGGGCATTCTTTACAGTAACTGTATCGCTGTCATCATCGATGTAGGTAGTGGAATCATCGGGATCGAAGTTTCCGTCATTATCAAGGAATGCAGTGTTGAGTACGGTTCCTGCAGTGGTGGCAGTAGTGGGAACGCTGACTGTCTTTGTCCATACGCCGCCGGGTGCGAGAGTACCGACATTATAAGCGCCCTCTGCTGTAAGATCGTGCTTTACGCCTGCCACATCAGCGATGTCATAAACAACGAGGTCGTTTATGGTAACGCCGCTGTTGTTGGTAACAACGATCATGTACTCAGCATTTTCGCCGGGAAGTATTTCCTTCTTTACGGCAATCTTTCTGATGGTCACCTGAGAATAAATATCATTGCCGACTATAGTCTCTGCGCTATCGGTGACAGGATCGGTCTCAGCTGAATCAACGGTGATGGTGTTTACAAACTTATCGTTTGTGACTGCACCGTCAGGAATTGTGAAGGTAACTTCCTTTTCGATCTTCTGACCGGGCTTGAGAGTGCCTGTGATCTGAGCCAAAACTCCGTCCCAGCCTGCAGGCTTAGCAAGCTCTATACCGTTCTTTGTAAGAATATCGGATGTAACGGTTATGTTTGTAAGATCGGTGGTTCCGTTATTAAGAACGGTGATGGTGTAGGTCACAGTCTGACCGGGATTTGCGTTTCTGTCGCTGACAACCTTGGTAACGTCCATGGAAGCGGACTTGCCGACAGTTACGGTTGCGTTATCGGTGTCTTCAACAGGAGAAGCGGGATCGTTGGGGTTCTTTGCAGATACGCTTGCGATATTTACAAAGCTGTCGCCTGTTGCAAGATTCTCGGGAACTGTGTACTGATAGGTAACTGTCTTTGATTCTCCTACAGCAAGGGTGCCGCTGACGGTATACTTGCCGGCAGTGCCCTCTGTCTGAGTCCATCCGCTTGTCGAAACAGCGTTTCCGTCAAAAATTCTGTTATCGGTGATAACAACATCACTGAGCTCAACATTACCGATGTTGGTGACGGTTATGGTGTAGGTTACAACCTGACCGGGAGCAGCAGTGGAAGGAGATACGGACTTCTTGAGGTCGATTGCGGGAACGATATTCTCGTTCTTAACAACAGCATAAGCATCGTCAGAATCCTCAACGGTGATGTCTGTATCAGGAACAGTACCGACTGCATTCGCAGTGTTGGTAATAACGGAAGCATTTGCTGCACCTTCGGGAACAACAGCAGTTGCGGTAACAGTCTTCTTTTCACCTTTTGCGAGAGTGAAGCTGCTTTCGGAAAGCTGAACACCTTCGATATCACAGATATCGGTAAGCTCAACATTCAGCTCGCAGTTACCGGTATTTTCAACGGTGATGGTATATGTGATGGTATCACCGGGTTCTACAGTGGGGAACTGCTTAGTGTTTGCTGTGTCGTTGATCTTTGTGATAGCCTTTGTAACCTTTATACCTGGTTCCTTCGGGTCAAGCAGGTTGACCTGAGCAGTGTCGGTAACAGGATAAGGCTGATACTGTGCGGTAGAATCGGTTGCAGGATCAGTATATTCTGCATAAACCTCGATGGTGTTGACAGCCTTGTCTACGCTGATATTCTCGGGGAATGTGACCTGACCTGTGAAGGTCTTATCCTGACCGGGCTCAAGAACGAAGCCCTCGTAGGAATTGATCCAGTCAAGTGCAGTGATGGAAGCAGGATCCATTATGTCCTTTACGCTTGTTATGGTAAGAGGTACGTTGCCTGTGTTCTTGAAGTAGAACTGGAATGTAACAGACTGACCCTTCTCAATAGTGGTCTCATCTGCATATGCTCCTGTTTCGTTGTCAAATACAGATTTTACGGTACGAAGTCCGGGTTCAGCAGCAATTTCAGTAATTGCATCATCACTTTCTGTGACTTCCTCACCGTTATAGGTAGTGGAAGCTGTACCTATATTGGTGAATGCATCGGAAACGAGAGCATTTTCGGGAATCTCATATTTGAGAGGTCCGACATTGACGCTTTCATTCAGTGCAAGTGCAGGAATTGTCACGATAACGCTGCCTGCAGTGTACTTTGTACCGTTATAGGTTACATCATGATCATCGGTGACTGTTATATCGGTAAGCGCGGTGTCACCGGTGTTTGTGACTCTGATGTAATAATCAACGGTTGTGCCGGGGCGTGCGATTATATCGCCGTTTTCAAAGTCGGGAGTGCCGCCCTCTGCAACTGCCGCCTTTTCGACTTCGATCTTCGGGTCGTTTGGAACAACGGGAACAGTCTCGTCGTCTGTGACCTCAGAGACATTGCCGTGGTAGTTGACACGTGCGGTTACGGTGTTATCAACTGCACCGTTTATAAGATCCTCGGGCTGAACGGTGTACTGGAAGAAAAGTTCAGTGTACTGACCCGGCTCGAGCTTTTCGATATAAGGATCAGAGCCGAGCATCCATGAGCCGTACTGACCTGTAAGAGCTTCGTAGAGCGAAATATCGGTCAGAGTTTCGGGGCAGATATTGGTAACAGTGATCTTATAGGTGATAACATCACCGGGACCGTAGGTTTTTTCACTGTCGGTGACGACCTTGTCAACATCGAGAGGATCGGTGTAAAGAGGATCGGTGGTTGCTGTGGTTTCGTTGACAGTTACGGTGTTTGTGATGCTGTCAACATGACCTGTTGCACCGTTCACACTGTCTACGACAGCTACGAACTCAATGTACATGGTCTCGTTTGCAGGAACCTTGATAGAACCGCCGACTTCAGTTGCAGTAAGTTCAAGATTTTGAGTTGCAGGATCAATAACAACACGCTCGCCGTCAACAAGCTTGTAGTAGGAGAGCGAGCCATTGACAAAAGAAGTGCCAAGAGGTGCAGAGTCAATAAACAGCATATTCTCTGCGGGCAGAGTACTGGGATTCTCAACAGCTACGGTGTAGAGAATATAGTCGCCGTCTTCTACAAGTGTGTCGTTAGTGATGGGAGCATAACCTGAAACAATACCGTTGCCATCTGTTACGGGGATAGCCTTGAAGCCCTTCTTGCCGACTGTAAGGTCTGCAAAGGCAAGGTTTGTGATGAGCTTTAAGTTGGAAGCACTGGTGCTTCGCTCCATGTAGTAGATGGTAAGATCATGGTAGCCGGGAGCGAGCTTTGAGTTGGTGTTGGGGTTTTCACCGAACATCTCAATGAGCTTTTCGTCAACTCGGGGATCATTTTCACCGTAAACGCTGATAAGGCTGTTGCGTGCAACGGTGTAAAGGTATGCGGAATTACCGTTGTTTGAGCCCTGATTGAATGTGGTGGTAGTGCTGTTTGCAAGGTTTATAGTACCTGTGATAGCCTGATGAACACCGCCTATATCGAGAACAAGCACGCCGTCGATAAAGAGCCAGAAGTCATCGTCTCCTGTGAACATGAATTTCTCATCACTGTCCTCAGCTACGAGGAACTGAGCATTGAACTCCATGCCGAAGTGATAATTATGTCTGATACCCTCAGCATCTGTACCTGTATCGCAGAGAGGGAAGAATCCGTTCTCGCTGCCTTCAACATAGCCGTCGGCGCAGTCTGAAGCGTGATAGTCATTATCACTGTCATAGACATAGTAGCCTTCCATGTTCTGCCCGTCTACAACATAGCTGTCATTGTATTCCATCTTATAGAGGGTGATAGCGGAATCTATCGCATCCTCACGGAACATACCGACTTTATTGTTCAGGCGATCTGCAGAGAGGTCAATTGCACTTGAGGGATTTGCATGGAGATTTGACTGAAGATTGTTGTAATACTTGACTTCATCTGTAAATACAGGTCTGCCGTTTTCATCAAGAACGCCTGCGACAAGTCCGGGGCGAACGCCCTGCTGCTGTTCGGTAGTTCCCCATGTGAACTCGAAGAACTTCGCGGTATCGGGATCGCGGAAGCTGTAATCATAAAGTTTGATGGGAACAGTTATGGATTCGCCTTTGGGGAATTCATAGGTTCTGAGTCTGACTTTGTCCGCCCACAGAGTATAACGGGAGTTGTAGGTTTCCATGTTGTCGCCGTCGTCGTAGCCGTTAAGTCCTGTGTTAAGAGTAAGCTGCAGTTCTCCTGCTGCGTTGGGCTTTGCATAAACATAGCAAGAGTGGAATTTGGTTATCTGGTCGACACGGTTGCTTTCAAGGCCGTCACCGAAAGAACCGAGGTTGCTGTTGATGTGGTAGGTGCCACGTTCATCAGCCGCGGTGCCGGGAGCAGCAGCAGTAAAGGTTGCCTCGCCGAGACCGAGGGTCATTACATCAACGCCCACACGGTAATAATAATCAGGATTAAGCCCTGTGATTATCTGGGTAATAGAAGCACCGCTTGAACCGGGCTGAAGACGTGCAAGATAAGTGCCGCCGTCGGTCGGTCCGTAGAACTGCTTGGAGAAATTGCTGGGGTATCCGCCATCGGGATTTACGTTGCTGACATTATAAGGCTCGGAGATAATGGTTGCATTACCGTTGTAATCCCAGCCCCAGCCGTCGCCGGTGGTATCGTTGTTTGCCTCAAAACTAAAGTTGAAATCGCCTGCATTGCTGTTATTGGTGGTTGCATGAGAATTGCTTGATGCAGTAATCGAACCGCCGTAAAGTCCGAGATAGGACTTGTTGTCTTGAACGCCGTTTGCGTCAGGAGTGGAAGGAGCTGTTATGCTTGAGGCATTTGCGGCATTCTTCTGAACGTCCGATGTGTCTCCTGTCTCTCCGCCGGTATTTCCGCCGCCGGGCTCGTCACCGGGCTCATCGCCGGGTTCATCGGTGCCTGCGCCGCCTGTGGTTTCGCCTGTTACAGTCATGCTGGGGATAAGGATCGTGTAAGTTTCCTTATTCATATAAACGCCGACATAAAGATTCTGATTTTCGGAAAGATCAACAGAGAGTTCTCTCTGGTTGGTGTTTCCCTGAATCTTTAACGCAGAAGTTATATTAGAGTTTGCGTTCAGATCATCGCCTGCATAGATAAACATCATAGCCTGTGCAGGCCAGGATGTTGATATGTTGCCGCCGTTTCTTACCTGACCGTAAGCGGTGTAGGTAAGGGTGTATGTACCCTCGGGCTGAGGACCGAGATTGATATAGTACATAAAGCCAATTCCGTCGCCGCCGCGTCCGTCGGGAACGAGAGTGACTCCGTTGCCGGTTGTCGTTGCCTGAGCGACATTTTCGACTGTATGCCAATTGCCGTTGCTTATGTCGTTGATCTCACCTGTTGAGGTCAGTCCGTAGCTGCCGTCCTCAAGTATTTCCCATGTATCCGGGATTGTGAGGGTCACAGATTCTGCAGAAACCTCAAGACCACCGATCGGGTTCAGACACAGTGTGTTGAAAATGAGGTTGAACAGCAGAATAGCGCAGAACAATACTGACAGCAGTCTTGTTCCGATTCTTCGAGTACCTTTAATTTCCTTAAACCGATTTCTAAGCATGGTAAAATCCCCCTTCACATTTTGACAGCGAAAATTGATTTCCAAATGTTTTCCCGTGCGAACAACTAAAACAGCAGATGTTTTATGATTATGATTATACCACATATCGAAATCTGTTTCAACACTTCGTTGTAAAATTAAACTTAGTAAAATAATATTTTTTCTTACCTTAAACGATTAACTCTACACATATTATAAATTGTTTACGAAAATTATGAAATATTTGCATTTACACAGACTGTAATCCCATGATTTTAACAGCTGTTTTGCCTCGCCTTTCTATGTAATACAATATTCATCACAATATAAAAGCTCCGTACTCTGCAAACGCAAAGTACGGAGTCGATAATATATGAATTAATATGCCTTACCCCAGCATACCATGTGCTTTGCTTCCTTGCCGCAGCAAACGCACTTGTCGGAAATGTTTCTCTGCTCGTGAGGGATGCATCTTGAGCCAACACCTGTTACTTCCTTGACCTTATCCTCGCAGGCTTCATCGCCGCACCACATAGCATAAACGAAACCATCGCCCTTTTCTTCAAGGGTCTTTGTGATCTCGTCCATGGTTGTGCAGTCGTAGCTCTTGTTGTTTCTGTTCTCAAGCGCTTTCTGATAAAGTCCGTCGCGAACAGCGGTAAGTCTCTCGTTAACAGCATCAACAAGCTCGGAAAGGTTTGCGGTAACCTTTTCTCTGTCGTGACGTGTAACAAGCACGCACTGACCGTTTTCAATATCACGGGGACCGATCTCAAGACGTACGGGAACGCCCTTCATTTCATACTCAGCAAACTTCCAGCCTGCAGAGTTATCACTGTCATCAACCTTTACACGAATACCTGCAGCCTTGAGGGTATCACGAAGCTCATAAGCCTTGTCAAGAACACCGGGCTTGTGCAGTGCGATAGGAAGGATAACGACCTGAATAGGTGCAACTGCGGGAGGCAGTACAAGACCGTTGTTGTCGCCGTGGGTCATGATTATAGCACCGATAAGTCTGGTTGTAACGCCCCATGAAGTCTGGAAGGGATACTCAAGCTTGTTTTCCTTGCTGGTGTACTGAATGCCGAAGGCTCTTGCGAAGCCATCGCCAAAGAAGTGAGAAGTACCTGCCTGAAGTGCCTTACCGTCGTGCATGAGAGCCTCGATAGCATAGGTATCAACAGCACCTGCAAACTTGTCACTCTCGGTCTTTACACCCTTTACAACAGGCATTGCAAGGCTTTCCTCACAGAACTTTGCGTATGTATCAAGCATTCTGACGGTCTCTTCTCTTGCCTCCTCTGCGGTAGCATGAATAGTGTGACCCTCCTGCCAGAGGAACTCACGGGAACGAAGGAAAGGACGGGTGGTCTTTTCCCATCTTACAACGGATACCCACTGGTTATAGAGCTTGGGAAGATCACGCCAGGAATGGACGATATTTGCATAATGCTCGCAGAAAAGGGTCTCAGAGGTAGGTCTTACGCAAAGACGCTCCTCAAGAGGCTCACTGCCGCCGTGAGTTACCCATGCAACCTCAGGAGCAAAGCCCTCTACATGATCCTTTTCCTTCTGAAGAAGGCTTTCGGGAATAAACATAGGCATACAGACATTCTCATGTCCGCTTTCCTTGAACATACCGTCAAGGATCTTCTGCATAAGCTCCCAGATAGCGTAGCCGTAAGGACGTATTACCATACAGCCCTTTACGCTGGTGTACTCGATAAGCTCTGCCTTCTTTACGATATCAGTGTACCATTTTGCAAAGTCTTCCTCCATGGAGGTGATAGACTCTACCATCTTGTTCTGATTTGCCATTTATATCAAATCCTTTCGTAATTTAACACTTGTTATTCCGCAGGCTCGAAAACCGTAACTGACAGCGAAAGATCTTCTTCACTGCCTGCTGCCCAGCATCCCGTTTTCCCGTTAATGTAAATATTTACGGGAAGCGAAATTGTGCCTGGAGTTGTAACAGTCGATGCATCTGCAACTATTGATACTTTTCCGGAGATATTCTCCTCAGTAAGCTTCATGATCTCATTTTTCGGTCCTACAAATGTGACATTTATAGTGCCGGATGGGACTATCCGCATTTTTGTACTTTCGGAATCGTATTTGAAGTTGTTTTCATCAACAGCTACCCTAAGCTTCTTTGTCATATAGCCGTCAAGATCAAACTTTACCTCAACATCAAGCTGTGAACCTGTAAGTCCGCCTGTAAGCTCTACTCCGTTTGGAAGTTTGATGGTCTCGCGGTAAACATTGTTTTCGGGTGTTATCGCAGACAGATCTATTCTTCCTGTTTTCTGCTCCAGAGAGTTTACAATATCATTCACAGGGTCTTCTTTATTGATATCAGGTACATATTTGATGTTTATGTTTGAAGCGGGAGTAATTTCAACCAGCTTTTTAAGCTTGCTCCAGTTGAAGCCCTCGCCCACTCTGCTTTCGTCAAACAAAGCGATTATCTTGGCAGAAGCATTTACTCGGAGGGGAACTCTTACCGTCACTGCCGCACTGTTTATGGGAATATGTTCAAACTGTTCTTCGATCGCCGTCACAGTAACATAATCAAGCTCGCTGCCGCTTATCGGCTCATCGTTATCATCATAGAGGATGAACTTTCCGTCCTTGAAATCGGTTGTCTGGGTAAGGTTCTGAGCGCCTTCCGCGAAAACCTCAACTCTTGCAATGCGGTTTATAACCACCTGAGGACCGTTGATCTCAATTTCAGATATCTTCTCATTGCCTATGTATGTGGCAGGAGATTCCATTGTGTAGTTCTCAAGGTTTGCCGCCGCAGTGGAGTTGCTCTTTGTTTTTACGGGGTAAGTCTTTGAGGTCATGACCTCAAGCTTTACTGTAACTGTCTCTATCTGTGATTCCGTTGCGACATCATAAAGATTGCTGTTGCAGCTTACCTTCAATGTAAGGGTGTATGTGTTCGGCTGGTTTTCAATGACATTTGTAAGCTGTGCAACAACAGAAATATCCTCTTTGCTCAGCTGGGTCAGAGAATATCTGTTGCCCTCCACGGTAACCGGTACTGTATAGGTAGTGTCGCCCAGCACGGGAGTATCCATAATGTCAAGAAGAACAAGCCCTTTTGCATCGATGGCTTCTTCGTCAATGATGACAGGAACGTCCATAAATGTCTTTTTCTCGTTAGGACTGACATTCAGAGTTATATAAAACCAGAATACTATGGATATCAGAACCGACAGAACCACCAGAACTCTTTTGTCAAACAGCCATTCAAAAGATATTTTACCTGTTACTTTTTTGATCTTCTTCTTTATTTCCTTTGATGATAACTTCACTGATCCACCTGCTTTCTGTCCTCATGTGAGTTATCCTCTTCTATTGCTTTCTTTTCACCTGTATTTTTGTTTTTCTGTATCTTGCTGAAAATTGATTTTACCGAAGAAAATCTGCTGTCGGAATCATCTTCATCCTCATCGTCTTCTTCGGGAATCAGCGCATTCATAAGTGCGGATGTAAACTCCGCGATATTTGAGTAGCGCAGGATCTCTCCGTTTTCAACAACGGACATAAGCCCGTTTTCTTCGGACAGGACAGCCACCACCGCATCGGAATTTTCGCTCATTCCGATAGCGGCTCTGTGTCTGGTTCCGTAATCGGCTCTCGGGGTTATTCCCTGGGTCAGCGGCAGAATACAGCCTGCGGCATAAATACGACCGTCGCGGATAATTACCGCACCGTCATGGAGAGGCGCCTTGTTGAAGAACAGATTGCTGAGCATTCTTGTGCTGACGCTTGCATCAACAACAGTTCCCGTGCGGACTATCTCGTCAAGCTTCACGGTTCTTTCAAATACGACCAGAGCACCCATACGCTCCTTCTGCAGGAATCTGAAGCCTTCAACAACTCCGCTTACAGCGGCAAGCTCAGCAGCTCTTTTTTCGTCTTCTTTTTCAAGTCCCAGCAGGTTGCTCATCGAGAAACGGCTTCGACCAACTCGTTCTATCACAGAACGAAGCTCAGGCTGGAATATTATCAGCATTGCAATTACACCGTTTCGTATAATTATCTCAACGATGTATGCGAGCATATTCATCTTCAGAATCCTTGCAAACATATATGCGACAAGAATAATGAGACTGCCCTTTACGAGCAGCTGCGCTCTGCTGTTTTTAATAAATATGATAAACTGATAGATCAGGAAGGAGACTATGGCAATATCAAGTATATCGGTAAACTTGAAAAGCTCAATTACCGATTTTATGTTTTCCCATAACTGTGCCATCTGCAATTCACCTCAATCTCGGCATTACGGCTGATTTCGTAAAACTTTCCACTCTTGATATTGTAACAATAATTATGTTGTTATGCAATCCTTTTTTTCATATAAATTGATTATTTTATTATATGATCGGCTCCTCTTCCCTCTCTGAAAAACAGATCTTAAATTTGTGTAATATTTACAGTTGATTTTTGTGAACAAACGTTCTATAATATCTTCAAGAACATACGTTTGGTGATTATATGGAACGAGTTATTCTCCACAGCGACTGCAATTCATTCTACGCCTCTGTTGAATGTCTGTATCACCCCGAGCTTCGAGGTCTTCCCGTTGCCGTCGGCGGTGACTCCACACAGCGAAAGGGCATTATACTTGCAAAAAATCAGCTTGCAAAGCAATTCAACATAAAAACAGGCGAAGCCTTATGGCAGGCGAAACAGAAATGCCCGAACCTTGTTATCCTTCCTCCCCACTTCAGGCTGTATTCCCGTTTTTCCGAGCTTGCAAGAGAGATATATCTTGAATATACCGACAGAGTCGAACCCTTCGGGCTGGACGAAGCATGGCTTGATGTAACTGAAATTGCAGCTCAGAAAGGCGGTGGTGCCGCGCTTGCAGAGGAAATAAGAAACCGCATAAAGAACGAACTTGGCATAACCGTCAGCATCGGAGTCAGCTTCAACAAGATTTTTGCAAAGCTCGGCAGTGACTACAAAAAGCCCGATGCCGTAACCGTCATAAACTCGAATAATTATAAATCCATCGTTTTCCCTCTCCCCGTGTCCGACCTTCTGTATGTGGGACACCGAACAAGGAAAAAGCTTCTTGGCATGGGCATTCGCACTATCGGCGATCTTGCTGAATGTCCCGAGGAGATATTGTCGCTTGCTCTGGGAAAAAACGGCTCACTTCTCCGCGCCTTTGCAAACGGACTTGACGACTCGCCCGTCTCTGTTTACGGCTGCAATGAGCCTGTAAAATCCGTCGGCAATTCCACAACCGCTCCCCATGACATAACTTCCCGTGACGAAGCAAAAATACTTTTTATGGTCCTCTCTGACAGCGTATCAAGGCGAATGCGCGAGCAAGGGCTTTCAGGTCGGACGATAACCGTAAGCGTCAGAACGGCAGATCTGCAATGGGTCTCTCATCAGCACAAGATCCCGCACTACACCTGCAATTCATCGGAAATAAGCACCTATGCCATAAAACTGTTTGATGATTTTTTCAACTGGCATCAGCCCATAAGAGGTCTCGGTGTTACCGTTTCCGATCTTTCCTGCGATGTTCCGCCTGAGCAGTACGGCTTCATGCCTGTCGATATACACCGTGAGAAAAACGAAAAACTCGATAAAACGCTTTCTTTGATAAAAAAACGTTTCGGTACTCATTCAGTACGTCCGGCACTGCTTCTGACCGATGAGGAATTGTCGGGATTGCGGCCTGCATCGGAAAATCCGTTCGGAAACTCCAAAAAATAAGGCGAGGTATTATTCTGCAGTGAAAATATATGTAAACGTAGTCGTCAGCTTTGATACAGACGGAAATATCCGTCCGCTTAAAATAATATGGAGCGATGAACTGACGCTGGAAATAGACCGAATTACAGATGTGCGGCGTGCTGCATCGTTAAAAGCAGGCGGAACAGGCATTCGGTATACCTGCATCATTCACGGTCATCAGCGTTATCTCTTTTATGAACACGGTGTCTGGTTTGTGGAAGGCAGACAGTAATATATGTTTTTCGGTATAATAAGCGATAAAATATAATTTTTCATTATAACAAACAGTTGCCATATCAATTCTTTTGTTGTATTATTATAATGTATATTCTTATATTCTATATATCGGTGGTGTTATTATGCCGTTGGATTTCAATTACGAACTGAATTTTCACAGTTTTGAAAGATTCGCAGAAGAAAATGCAGTATATGCATATATGCAGGCTCTTACCGCGACCCACGACGGAAAAAGATCTGAAAAGCTTGCTTCCGCTGCTCTTTTCGGGGTCCTGAAAAACAGGAAACACTTTGATGCAGAGGAAAAGCCCATCAATGAGCATATCGCAGTCGATCTTGCCCTTCGTTCTCTTCTGAGCAGAAAAGAAAAAAATATGCTTGACGGAAACGATTCTCCTGATGATTCGGGCGATAGCTTTGCAATATATCCGCCTGATGAAGAAGCTGAACGCAAAATAGTAAGCAAGGCGTGTGCTAAGGCTGAATCCATAACTCCCAAATATGCTCCCATGTATACGGGAACAAAATCAGGCATCATTCTGCTTGTTGTTCTCGTTTTCATATGCGGTGCCATCTATTTTATCTGGAATGACCCTATCGATATACTTTCCGATAAATCCGCTTCATATGATCCTTCCGAAACCGCAGTTGCCATTCCCGATGCATCAAGCCTCATAGATGTGGATTTTGTAACCGAGGAAACCACTCAGGGAAATATCCCCGTGCGAATTTATATATCAGGTCCCGACAAGCACCTTGTGAGCAGTGTATCATATTCCCCTGAATACTCCTCATCTGTCACTTCTGCCTACGAGTGCGGTGACGAATACTGGGTAATGATGGCAGACTCAAACAACTATTACAAGGTCAGCATCAAGGGCATGAACGGACTTGACGTTGTCAGATATTTCAGAGTAAATGAAGTCATTCCCATGGCTCCTGAGGTCAATGTTCTCAGTATTGATGACGGCGGCAGCTATTATATGGTCAATGTATCCGTAAATACATCTGACGGTGCTCCCTCGGTCAGCTCAAGCGATATTGTGAGCATCAACAACACAGAGAACGGAACATATCAGATCACCGTTCCCTACGGAAGTCCAAAAACACTTTACTTCAGTGACAATTCCGGAAACCGTACAACACTTCTTGTTACCGGCGACGGCAAGGCGATAATCTCTCCCGTTCTTTCCTCAAAGGAAATCTCAATGGGACATGACTCCACTAAAACACTGGATCTCAATAATCTTCTTCCCAATGACAGAGATTACGACATTACCGCTTTTTCAGAAAGCGAAGATCTGATCGCCTCCGTTGATTCGGACAATATTCTTACACTTACTGCAACAAACGGATTTGTCGGAATCGGCAGCATTGATCTTACCATTACCGATAATTACGGTCTTTCCACAAATACTGCAATTCCTGTGATCGTGGCAAACAGCGCACCTTACTATGAAGACCCCACGCAGCTGTATGCAACCGTTCTTCACACACCCGGCAATACAGGACATCTCTTCGGAACACTGAGCGCTTCCGATATACAGAACGATAAGATAACATACAACCTCTGCAATCAGACAGACTGTAAGGTTACTCTTTCTCCCGGCGGAAGCTTCCTACTCTTTATCGATGCCGATTACAGAGGTCATTCGGTTTCCTTCGACTTTACTGTTTCTGACGGATTGCTTACTTCCGAGCAGTACAGATATACAATCTCACTTCACAACAATATACTTGAGCCGAAAAAATACACTCAGAGCTTTGTGTGCTTCACGGGCGAAAACGGCTGGTACACTGTCGATCTTCCCAAGACCGATCCTGACGGAGATATTCTCAACTGGAGCATTACAACACCGCTCACCGAGGATAACAGAACTCCCGGCGGAAACTATATTTCCTTCGCTGACGGTCTCTCCACCGTTCTTCTGCGTGTTAATCCTGAAAAGAACAGTGCCTTCTCGGAAACAATCACTCTCACCTGTTCCGATGGCTGGCTCAGCAGCGATACAATTACGCTCAACTGTAAATTTGTCAGAAACGATCCTCCCAAGGCAGGAAAAGAAAATCACGCTGTTATTGATGCGAATGAACCAAGAGGCACATTTACTCTCGATATAAAGGATGACTGTGAATTTGATAAATGTGCAATAATCGGTGTCGTAAGCTGTTCCGGCGGCGAGGTCGTTGAAAACATCGGCTGGAACACACTGAACTTTACTGTTGATTTCGATTCAATGCCTGCACCTGACCTTATTACAGGCGAACCTGCAAATATCATAAAGCCCGTTACGGCTGTTCTTCTTGTTGAGGATATTGTAACAAAGGAGACCATTGAGGTTGAATATACAATAACCAGAGAATATAAGGCTGATTAAAAGACGACAAAAAATAACCGCTTGGAAAACCAAGCGGTTATTTTTTATGGTTATTTGTTTTTATACTTTTTAACCTTGATTTTTACCTTCTGAGTTCTTTCGATATACTCATCGAGCAAGCCAAGTGATTCAAAGTCATTAAGCATATCCTCGTCAGTATACTCTTCCTCAGCCTCTTCCTCTGCAAATTCTCTTTCGTATTCTTCCTCAAATGGCGATCTTTCAAAAGGAACTTCAGGGGCTTTATTGTTTTCGTCGAAGCGCTCAACAGGCTCGATTTCCTGCTCCTGAGGAATGACCTCGGGTTCTTCAATAAGCTCCTCCTCAGGCTCACTGTACTGCTCAGAGTATATCGGAATTATAGGCTTGACAGTAACCTTCTTGGCTCCGTCATCAGACTCCTCAACGCTGCTGATGATCTCTTCGATAACAGGATCAGGTGTTGTGGAAGGATATACCTCAACCTCAATGGGAAGCTCGGGCTCTTCTTCCTGGTCTATAACCTGAGTGAAATCTCTTACGGGAGGCGGAATAACAATCACAGGCTCCTCGACAACTTCCTCAATAACCTCGGGTTCTTCCTCTATAACAACCGGGAAGTGTTCTCTTTCGGGCTCATCATTGCCGTCAGCCTTTGACTTCAGGTACTTCATTACCAGAATTGCGGCAAGAACAAGCAGAAGAATGATAAACAGAACCAGAAGAATGATAAAAATTATTGCATCGATATTTGTGTATCCTCCCACAAAAGTAACTGTTGCAGTGCCGTCTGACATCATGAAACCAAGATATTTATCATTGGATTCAACCGAATAACTTCCGTTAGAGGTTACAACAGAGCCGTTTCTGAGACCGTCATCAGAATTGAATGCATAGTAATATGAGGTGACATTGGTCATACTCAGCAGAGACGAAATGTCATAAACATCACACAATGTGGTATTGGGCTTAGTGTTTATGATGCTCTTGTCTCTTGAGTAAGTAATCTTTCTCTCGGAAACACCACCAAAGAGCATCTCCTCTGCCCTCGTCACTTCCTTGGCTGAACCGTTGATGCGAATCTCAACACAGGGCGAAGTGAACTCCTCGGAAAAACCGTCAATAAGAACATTTATCTCTGTGTTCGGTGCATTCTTTGTATCATAGAATGCCTTGATGTTATTGAGTACATCGTCAGAGGTATCCTCATCCATGATAATATAGATCTCTCTGGTGTACTTGCCGTCACCGCGTGCGATAAGATTGTAGTAAACAAGACTTGCAGTACTGATGCTCTGATAACGTGTTGTCAGTGCCGCAAAAGATGCCTGAGAACCGTAGTCAAGAGTATTACCGCCGAGGGTCGGCTGGGAATCAACAGCATTACCATCGATCAGTACGTCCATGTGAGAAGGAGCACCGCGCTCAGATACGATGTTGTATGTAAAGGGCATCTGAGAATCGAGGCAAAGCTTTGCAAAGCTAATGTTCTCGGTAAATTCCTCAACTGAAGCAAAAGGTACGCTTGCATCTGTTGCATCACCGAAGCTTGCTGTACAGGTATCACCCATGACCTGAGTGGTCTTTGCGGAAAGCTCAGCAGCATCGCGTGATTTGAATTCAACAGAAATTACAGGTGCTGAGGGAAGCTCCCCGGCTGTAACCTCAGCTCCGTCAGGCTTGACGGATTCAAAATATGCGATGATCTCAGCATATCTGTCCTGATCGATCTCAGGTATCATTCTGAATTCGATGATACGCTCAAAGTATCCGTTGGATTTAAGTACAGTCTTAAAGCTGATCTTTGCTATCATCGTAGCTTTTCCTTCGGCAACATCCACTTTGCCGCCTTCAGAGCTGTACTCCTTGTCATCGACGCTTATAACAACACCGGTCTGTTTGATGAATGCAGCAACCTGAATATCGCTTTCACTGATATCCGCACTGCTCATCAGTGAAGTTATCACGCTTTCCACATCAACAAAGGAGAAGAGGTCCTTACTCTCAAAATCCTCCTGGAATGTAAGACCTTTCATGAAAACTTCATCTGATGTCTCAAAAGTGACATTCGGTTTTCTTCCAAGCAGAGTTTCCACCTTGGCAATATAGTCCTCTTTTGATGAGAACTTCAGTGTCAGCTCATAGCGAGTGCCGTTTTCATCGTCAATAAGCTTTCCTTCAAGGCACTCAGGAAGCTGTGATTCCGCGAAATCTTCAAGATACTCGAGAGAATCAAAGTTTGACAGTACCAACGATTTGTCAAAGGATACCGTCATGACTCTTTCTCCGTGGAAATCACCTGATACTTCCATTCTGGTGTGAAGGTCTACCGTAAAGCCTGCAGCATCGAGAACTGAACAGCCTGCCGACATGAACATTGCCGCAACAAGTGCCAGTGTCAGAAAAACAAGCAGTACAGTACGGGTAAATTTAAATTTTTTCATTGGGACGCTCCTTTCACTGAGCTAACCTTTATCTGAATCTGTACATTCTGTAAGTCTGCCCATCATACGGATTTACAAAAACAAGTGTTTTGGGCGACATCTCATACTGGGAATCAAAGGATAAATTTTCCATCACAACATAATTATTTCCGGCAAATGAAATAGTTACGCTTCCGTTATTTATCGTGACATTCTCCGAAAATATCTCTGCCGCGCCGCCGTTTATTGAGTTGGGTGCATAGATCGATAATTCATCGTTTTCATAAACGACATAATAACCTTTATCTGTTTTCCAGTATCCGACAAGCTTGATTCCATCAAACTTACGGGATCTCATACCTGCTTCAAGCTCATCCTTAAGCTCACCTGCAACACCTTCGTGAGCTTTCATGAGCAGTGAGAACAGCTGCTGATAATACCCGATTTCCACATCATTTTCACCATCTGATCTGTAAAGCTTTGAAAGCCCCAGATAAGCGGCTGCATAGGGATAGACATCATCTTCGAGACCGTTGCGTTTGCTCTCAAAACACTCAAGCTCCTGAACCACCGACAGATAATCATCACTTTCAAAATAAATGCGTCCTAAATTATATCGTGTCTTGTAATACCAGTCATCTGATTCTGGGTACGATGTATTCATCAGGTTTTCAAAATGATTCTTTGCTTCCAGATACTCATTATTTTCATAAAGGAGCTTAGCATAACCGAATCTTGCGTTATCCGAATCATTCTGAATTTCTTGGAGTTCTGTCTCATTAAGAACATCAGGATTTTCCTCTATCTCCGAGAGGATTTCGGCATAGATACTGTATGACTTCTGATACAGTTCGATGTCATTTTTTCCTTCTGCCGAGGTGCAGTAGTCGTCAGCCTGTATCTTTTGCAGGCTGATTCTGCTCTGAATCGCAGGAGCATAATCTATGGTTTTATCATAATATGCAATTGCAGTATCATAATCGCCTGCATACCGAGCCTTCTGTCCAAGCTCATAGTAGCATACATTCAGAAGCGATGCGGTCTGAGAATAACCCTTTATGCCTTCAAGGATCTCGATAGCCTCTTCGTATTTACCGCTGTCAGCCATCGCCTGAGCCTTGGCAAAGCTCTCGTTATAACCGCACTGTGTCATGATATCGCCGCCGCTTATAAGTGCTATGATAGCGATAAACACAACCATCAGAAGAGCAATAGCACCGATAACACAGCCGCTTCTCTTCTCACCGATCTGCTTTTGTATCTCGATCCTCTTCCTGTTCTGTACGGAGCGGGAAGATTTGGATGAAGAATCCGAACCGCTGTCCGACTGTGATGCCGAAGAAGTGTCAAAGGACAATGCACCGGATTTCATTGCAGCTCTGATTGCCGCAGGAGAAGTCGGCGTATAAGCTTTTCTCTGTGAACTCTGCGCTGAAGGAGTTGATATGGGAGTCGCCACAACAACAGGCTGAGCTGCAGGAGCAGGCGTCGATACCGGTGTCGGCACAGGAGCAGGTGCGGGTGCAGGAGCAGGCGTCGGAGCAGGTACCGGTGTCGGAGGCACTGTATTTACTATAGGCTGTGCAGCTGCAGGGATTGTATTCTGTGCTGATGTCTGAGGCTCTTCGCTTCCGAACTCAGATATTGAACTTGCATCAACGATAATCGGCTTATTTTTTCTCGGAGGGACCTGCTGCTTTGAAAAGCTGAGTCCTCCCTGCTGTGACTGCTTTCCGCCTGACGGTCTGCCCTTTCCCTGAGGAGGTCTCTTCCTGGGAGCCTCTCTCACCTCTGCGGTGTCAGTTCCAAGCTCTTTTGCCACAGCATTGTGCGCAGCCTGCTTGATAAGCTCACTTCTTATGGTTTCCTCAAGCATTATCATCTGTCTCGGATCTGCTGATACCGACGCAATTATGTCAGGATCCATCTGAGCTATGATCTGCTGTACCTTATTAGGCTTCTGAGGTATCTGATTCTTGGATTGCTTTTTCTTCTGCTGCGAAGAAGAGTTTTTGCCCTTTTTATGAGAGGACTGCTTTTTTCCGTTGTTTGAAGATTTCGGACTGCCTTTATCACTTTCTCGCTTCGATGAGGAGTCTCTCGTTTTTAACGGTGTAAGATCAAACAGATCACCGCCGACGACATCGATACCCGAATCCTCATCTTCCTCATCTTCAGATTCCTGTTCTTCTTCCTCGGAAACATTCTCATCTACGTTAAGGAATGGCAGATAAACATAGTCTCGTTCCTTTTTTGCCGCAGAGACCTTGCCGAAAGAAAGCGAGAAGCTGTCATCACCGTCATCGTCATCATCATCGTCAACGACTTCGGGGATATTCAGGAACGGAAGAAAATTGAATTCCTCCTCTTTACGGGCAGCATTAACCTTACCGAAGGAGAGACTGAAGGATTCACCGTCATCTTCCTCGGCGCCAACTATATCATTTTCCTCTTCATCATCATGTTCATCAGGAAAAATGATAAGCATACCGTCATCATTTTCTTCGACATCGTTTAATTTTTCGTTATCATCAAAGATTTCGCTCATGCTTTTGCGCCCCCTTTGCATTTCGCATCCGAATGCAAGCCAGCATATTTTTAACTGCGCGAAGTGAAAATTTCAACGCATACATATACACATTGATTTTATCACAACTTATCCCATTTGTAAAGAAATTATTAATAAGTTTATATATAAATGTTCAGTATTCAAAAAATAAAAGCTGTTTCGCGGTCATTTTCCGAAACAGCTTTTATTTTATTTTCTTTTTCTTAAATATGTACCGACAGGAAGCGTTATATCAGATCTGATCCTGTAACGCATTGTAGGATGCGGTGTACTTTCGATATCACAGCCGTTTTCATCGGTAAGAATATCAGCATTCAGAAGAACAGGTCTTCCTCCGGGAGGAAGTGCGTCAAGGACGTCTCCCCTGAATATCTTATTTCTCTGCTCGGCAAGAATGTATCCGTCCTGACAGCCGACTACCATCGCCGCGACCTCATACTCACGGACATATCCGCCGTTGTCATATACCTGACCCGGCTCATGGCCGAAATAAAAACCTGTTGAATACTCTCTGTGGCTCACTTTGTTCAGCTCATCGATTATCCATTCTTCAGGTACATAATCGTCAGCCTGAGATTCAAGATAACCGTCAATGGCGGCTCTGTAGGCATTGGTCACAACCGCAACATAATAAGGAGATTTTGCTCTGCCTTCAATTTTGAAGCTGGTGACACCTGCTTTAACCAGCTCGGGAATATGAGAGATCATGCACATATCCCTTGAATTGAGTATGTGAGCACCGTATTTGTCCTCGAAGATCGGAAAATATTCTCCCGGACGCTTTTCTTCCATTAGCGCATATTTCCATCTGCATGGCTGTGAGCAATCACCCCGGTTGGAGTCACGCCCAGTCATATAATTTGACAGAAGACATCTTCCCGAAAAGGAAACGCACATTGAACCGTGAACAAAAGCCTCGATCTCAAGTTCCCTCGGCACTTTCTCATGAAGCACAGTTATTTCATCGAGGGTAAGCTCACGGGCAAGAACAACTCTTGATGCACCCATTTCACAGAGTGTTTCAGCGGTCAGATAATTGGCAACACCTGCCTGTGTAGAAATATGGATAGGCACTGAGGGCGCATATTTCTTAGCCATTCGCATGACGCCAAGATCACTGATGATAAGTGCATCGACCTTTAATCTCTGCGCAGTTTCCATAAAGGCAGGCAATTCATCGATCTCATCGTTTCTCAGCACGGAATTGCAGATCAGATAAACCTTTACATTGTTTTCATGGGCAAAGGAAACAGCCTTATAAAGCTCATCTTCCGTAAAATTATTCGGCGCAGACCGCATACCGAATCTTTTACCTGCAAGGTATACCGCATCAGCGCCGAAATTAACCGCCGCAATAAGGCTGTCCATATCGCCTGCCGGAGCTAAAAGCTCCGGCCTGATATTTTCTGTCATCAGCTTCCGCTCCTTATATTGGCTTCATGCTGTGAATAGGTTTCTGCAAAGAGTGTTGTTCCGTCGCTCTTTGAGAAGAAGAAGTAGTAGCTTGTCTTTGCAGGAGATCTTGCCGCGTTGATGGAATTTAGACCCGGGCAGCAGATGGGACCTGCAGGCAGACCCTTGATCACATAAGTGTCGTAAAGCGAAGTATCAAAGGTCTTTGTTTCGGTAATATGAGTTATGGGACTGGTGGCAGTCATGGTGTAGCTGCCCTTGTGGTTGTTGATCCAGTTTTCCTTATCTGCCGCAGAGATCTTATCGGATTCCTTAAGTGCTGCAGCAGTTGCAAAGGGATACCATCTGGTAGCATCAGACTGAAGCATACCGCCTGTGCCCTGTACCTTGGGATTCTCAAGTCTGTTGTAGAAAACAGACGCAACCTTCTTCATATCCTCAGGATCGGGAACCTCACGTTCAACGACAGAAGCCATGATAATGATCTTATCCAGGTTTTTGCCCATCTTTTCCTTCTTTGCCTTCTTCTTCGATGCGGACAGAGAGCTGTCATTGGTAACAGCATCAAAATCGTAATCGGAATCCTTGAGAACATTATCCTCAAATGCAGAAAGCAGCTTGCCTATAGCGTGCTTTGAGCCGCCCCAGATATAGAAATCATATGTGCTGGGGAAAAGATAGCCTTCGAGTCTGTATATCTTGTTTTCGCTTGCGGGAATATAGTTTACAAAATCATAGCTTGAGAAATCAGCATACTGAACCGAGTTGATAAATGCCTCTTTTTCGCATACACAGTATTCCTCAAGAAGCTCGCCTATCTGCTCGACGGTGTAACCCTCAGGGATAGTGACCTTAACGATACTGTTGTCAGCAGTTGCAGGCTTTGTGAGTCTGCGGATTATCTGGTCATAGTCAGACTTGGTATTGAGCATGAATGTACCTGCCTTGAAGGAGGTATCATTGGTAAATCCTGCATAAAGCTTGAAAAAGAACGGATATTCAACAATACCGTTTTCGTCAAGAATACGGGTAACATCGTCAAGAGTTGCGTCTTTGGGTATCTCAACGGTGATCTCGGAAGACTCCTTGACAAGTCCGAACATATCATTCAGACCGACGATAATGTAGAAAGAGAGAAGTGCGGAAATGGAACAGACGATAGCCGCATAAACAAGCGCTATAACACAGCCCTTGCTTTTTGTATTCTTGCTGTTCTTGCGCATGATTTTCGGCGGGATTGCGGTTTCCTCCGGAATTTCAAAGCGCTCACCTGTTCTGGTGGTTACGGTTCTTGTTCTCGTAAGCTGAGACGGAACAGGCTGACGGTACTGCTGAACCTGCCCTGCGTCCCTTCTCTGAACCTGTGCAGGAACTGCCGAACGGACACTCTTCTGCTCATACTCATTGCTTCGTGCAGGAGGTCTCTGACCGCCCTGCTGTCTGTAGCCGTTGCCGTTCTGCTGTCTGTACCCTCCCTGCTGACGGTTAGGGGTATAGTACTGCTGTCTCTGACGGTCATACTCGCGGTCACTGCCCGCGGAGTAATCCTCATCAGAAATAGTGACTCTGAACGTCTTTTTTTGCTCGTCAGCGGGACGTCCGTTTCTGTTATTTCCATTATTCATATCCGATATCATCCTTTCCACGCCTGCAGATCAGTAACGCCACGCAGGCTTATGACATAGAATGTAGTGACCACAACAAAGTGAGGTGAAATAAAAATGTGTCTCAACAAGCTCTTCTGCGGTGATAATCTTATCTGGATCCTTCTCATTATCATCGTTGCACTCGGTTGCTGCAACAACTAAGCCCTATGAAAGCCGGGAAACGAATGCCGTTTTCCGGCTTATCTGCATCTCTTGCTGAATCCGTCTGTAATAAGTAAGCCAACATGCCTGTCAAATCTTCCGTGCGGAAGATGCGGCACAACATTATGGGAGTAGCACAGCCCACAGGTAAATCCGTGGTAACCTGAAAGGAATCTGTCATAATATCCCTTTCCGTATCCAAGCCTGAATCCGCCGTAGTCAAAGGAAAGCCCCGGAACGACACATACACCGTTTGAAAAATCCTTTACAAGCTTTCCGATGTCCGCCTTCGGCTCAAGAACGCCGAAAGTACCGGGCTCCAGCTCATCAACGGACTCTATATAGTAAAATTCCATTTCACGGGTACCGTCCACACATCTGGGACAGGCTACCCTTTTCCCTTCAGCAACAGCTCGCTCGATTATCGATATTGTATCAACCTCAATCGAAGTGGATACATAAATGAACACCTGCTCAGTTCTTCTGTAAACATAGCTGTTATAAAACTTTTCGGCTATGGCAGTGTCCATGCGGTGTTTTTCGTCCTGAGGAAGCTCCCGTCTCCACTCCTTGATCTTTTCGCGCTTCTCGCGCTTTACTTCTCTTATGTCCGTTCTCATTGCGGATATAAAGATTCGCGAAGCTTTTCGGAAACTTCGACAGAAACAAGAAGCCTTACAAGCTCAAGCCCGAAATCAACGGACCAGCCTGCACTTTTTGCAGTTGTGACGATGCCGTCTGTGACAACGCCCTCTTCTGTAAATTCAGCACCTTCAAGGTATTCCTCAAAGCCCGGATAACAGGTAGCCTTTCTGCCTTTAAGAACCCCTCTTTTGCCCAAAACCATTGGAGCCGCACAGATTGCTGCCATGCGAATATTATTATTATAGCAGAACTTTACAGCTTTGTCCACATCTGCACTTTTATCAAGATTATCATAGCCCGGACCGCCGCCGGGAAGGATCACAAGCTCAGCCTGCGAAAGGTCAACGTCGGATTCGCAAATATCGGTCTCAACAAAGATATTGTGCGCACCTCTGATACGGCTTCCTCCCACACCAACAAGCTTTACCTCCCTGCCTGCGCGGCGAAGAAGGTCGGCAGGTGCCAGTGCTTCCATTTCCTCAAATCCGTCTGCCAGATAAATATATATCATAATTATTCTCCTTTCAGTCAAGGGCAAGCCCGAGATACGGAGCGTGCCTTCCTGTAAGTGTAAGAAGATTGGTGGGTTTTCTTCCGTTTGTTGCTTTTATCATGCCGAAATCGGAAACATCTCCGTAAGGCTCAAAGAACTCATTGCTGACAGGTACTCTCAGCGAAAACCTTTCGGCATCAGGATAAGCATCAAGAATCGCTCTGCAAAGAGAAACGGTAAGCTCCTGCGGTGCGATGAACTCAGAAATCAACACCGTTTTTTCAATTTCGAGGCAAAAAGCATAGCAAACGGCATAACCCTTGCGAAGTGAAATTATACGGCCTCCTATGGCTTCATGAGCGCCCATGGCGTATGAAACCGCCCTGTCATCCCATGATACATAGCCCTCTCTGTCAATAAGGCTGTTGCGCCTGAATGCGGAAAGCTCCGTATCACCGAGAGAAACAGTCTTTGTCTTTCCCTCAAAGCCTTTGTATTTTGCCAGCGTGATCAGATCTACCCGTGAAAAAGTGATAACTCTGTTCCGGAAGCATCTGTAAAAGCCAAGCTTTTCATAAAATTTAAAAAGACTGTGCTGTGCAGGAACCAGCAGAGAATACTGATTGTTCCTTGATTCTGCGTATTTCTGCGAAGCAGCAACCAGTTTTTTCATTATGCCCTGCCCCTGAAAATCAGGGCGAGTCGCTGCGGCATAGATATATTGTCCGTTTTTTATTTCGCTGTCGTCCGTTACCATCAGATCCAGTACATGAAGCATGGCAACAGGTCGGCCGCTGTTGTTATCAATATAAACAATACAAGAATTGGGATTATATCTGTGTTCAAAAAAATATCGAACCGATTCGGGTGAATCCTCCGGGAAACACAGCCTCCATATTCGTTCTATATCGGGACGCATACCGTCTCTTGCAAGAGTAATCAAGGCATCATTTCCTTTCGGTGATAACGCATTTTTCAATGAATCTGCAAGGAAGATAGGACAGTTTTGCAGATCTGAGACCTTCGATTCCCATATCCTCCTCGCGGTTTATAAATTCAAATCTTCCGACCAGAGTTTTTGCAAACATCTGATTTATAAGCTGGTAGGCTCCGTCATATCCGGGGAGTGACTTTTCGATATGAATAAGAAAAGTGTCCTCAGTAAGTGCCTCACCAACTGTAAAGGCTATCGGCTTGCCATCAATTTTCAGTATTCCGCCCTCTGCACCGAGCTCTTTGAAGTTATCAAGGGCTTTTACAACGCTTGCAAGATCAAAATCCGTGCCCTTGCTTTCTATCCAAGCGTGTTCGATCTCCATACACTGGGAGATATTGTCAGCGCTCAAAGGCTCAAAAGTGATGGCTGATTCACCGAATTTTCTTGTAAAGCGCGATATATGATTTCGCTTGTTGTGGTATCTGTTACCCTTTAAAAAAGCCAGCTCCTCGGTATTATAAACATAATCCCAATCGTCGCGGCTGTCGGAAACCTCAAAAGAGTCAGGAAAGTGCCTGTAAAGCTCATCGACTTGCCACTTCTCAGCTACAACTTTCAACGGATAATTATTCTTTTCAGCCTCGGTCTTCATAATATCAAGCACTTCTTCAATGTCATACTCTCCGATAGGATAGAGAAAATAATGTCCCATCGTTTCAGAACAGCCCGAAACAAGAAGCGCATCTTTGTAAAATGCTATTCGGGTATTATACTCTTTCGCCCATGTAAACATGGTCATAAATGAATAAAAGCTTCCCTCATAGTCTGATCCTGAGCGGATCAGATCAAATTTTTCTTTATCTTCAATTGCCGGTGAATGAAACTCAGGCATCAAAAACCCCGCTTTTCTTTAATGCATCAAATACTTTCTTCTGATTCTCTTCAATTGAGAGCATATCGCCGTCTTTTGTCAGCTCAATGCGTATCCAGGAAAGCTTGTCCGAAGCGTATCTGACAGCCTCGTAACAGCTTTTCTGAAATTCAAGGTCACTTTCGTGAATATCCTTCTTTGATTCATCGCCCTGATATCTCTCGCTCATTTTCTTCTGAGCTATCTCAGGCGGCACATCAAGATAAATGACCGCATCAGGTCTCGGAAGCTTCATTTTATTATACTCATAATCATAAAGCCATGTAAGAAACTCATCCCACTCCTCTTTCGGGAGTTTCGGCATCTGATAAGGTATATTTGAAGTAGTATATCTGTCGCAGAGAATCAGAGTTCCTCCCTCATAATCGCTCTGCCAGAATGACTTGTAGCTTGCAAACCTGTCAACGGCGAAAAAGCTCGATGCCGCATAGGGATTTACATCACCGGGCTTTTTGCCGAACCTGCCGTCAAGATACATTTTAACCAGAGTCGATGAGGGCTGGTCGTAATCGGGAAATGTCACCCTGCGTATTGCCATACCTGCTTCCTTGAGCTTATTGTACACCGCAGTGGTATGTGTTCCTTTTCCGCTGCCGTCAAGACCTTCAATAACTATCAGTTTTCCCATTTATATCAACCTTTACGCAAGTCAGAAAAATACTCTCTGACCTGCATTATTTTTCCGCAGGTCATCTTACCTTCAGGGCAGGCTCCGTAGAGACAAGGAGGACCGCACTTCGAAAACAGCGACGGAGATACTTCGCTGACAAGCTTCAGCATCTGACAGGCAATATCCCTGATTTCCCACTGAGCTCGGTTGCAGCAGCGGTGTGCAAAGAAGTTATGGAGGCTTCTTGCATTCATTGTCATGACTATCTTGGTTGCAGCAGCATTGGGAAGCACAAATCTTGCGTCCTCAATTGCCATTTTTTCAGCCTTTTTCGCGGATTCCTTTTCGTCAAGACCTGACTCCATAAGGGTCTTTTTATGCTTTTCGAGAAGTATATCGGTAAGCCTCTGATAGTCAGCCATATCCCTGTCCATAGCCTGTCTGAATATTTCAGCCGCTTCGGGATCAGATGCGATCTCAGGGGGTGTAACATATTCAAACTCGTCGATCTTTACATATCTCTGACTCTGAACGCTGAAAGAAGCAATCCTGTGTCTTGTGATCTGAGCAAGAAGTGAACGGGAAACCCCCTCAATTCCGAATGTGAACGATGCGTGCTCTATGGGGCTTTCGTGACCTATTTCACTGAGCATTCCCACAAAAGACTTTACTTTTTCATCGGAAAGACCATTATAGAGACCTTCGATATCAGAAGACGAATAGCAAAGCTTTGCGGCTGCGGCTACAGTCTTGTCAGGATTTGGTGTATGAGTAAGGAGTATTACCTTTGCCATGGAATTCACTTCCTTAATTAATCACATGATCTCTCTGGAAAATATCCCAGAGGCTGTTGTTTCTGGCCGCCATGAAATAATAGTACCTTACCTGTGTACCCGAAGCGTTGCAATCAGCTTCAAGGTCAAGATAATAATATATTCCGTTAAGATTGAGTCTGTTCCAGTAGTGGTCAACGTTCTTCTCGTATTCCGTTCCGCCGTTAATTACAAAATAACCAGAGATTACCTCACAATCATATCCGCAGGCGTTGAGAACAGTTGCAAGAACAGCGGCATAATGCCTGCTGTCGCCCTTTTTATTGAGAATGTAGTATTTAACATAGTCGTTGACACTGACGCTGGAAACATCATCATCTGAGTATACAATATGTGTTCCCACATATTCATATATTTTAGCAATGATCTCGATATCGGTATCCCCTCTGAGGTCCATATTCTTGATCATTTCAGCTATTGCAGTATCGATCTCTGCATCACCTGTGAGCTTTGCGGCACCTGCAGTCATCCCGACTTCCTCGGCACTGGCATAGACAAGCGGTCTTGAACTGGCAAGACCTGCCTGATACAGCAGCGGATCGGAAGATGCTATTACATACTCCGCGGAAACAACCGAACTCATATTGGCACGGCTTTCAAGCATGGATTGATATGCCTGCCAACTTGCTTCCTTTTCAGCAGACTCAACCATGTTCTCAAGGGCATCATAATCGACTTCGACATTGGTCTGGGAAGAAACTGTATAGCTTCTTTCCTCAAGGAATATCTCCTGCATCGGTTCTACCGTAACAATAGTTTCCTTTGCAATAAGGTTTATTCCCAGAATAACCACACAAACCACCGCGGCAACAGACATAAGCGCAATTGCAGCTATCTTGGCTATATCAACTACTGATTTATTGCTCAGGTCTGAAATATACCTATCCTTAAGCACGGTGATCGCAGATGTCTGACCCGGAACAGGCACAAGACGCCACGGGTCAATACTGCCGTATTTATTTATCGCTCTCCAAAGGTTGTCCTTTTCCTCATCGGTAAGAGGAGGCGGAGTTGTACCCGACTCTCCCTCATGCACCATGGACAGACGATTAGAGCGCACAAGCGCACGGAATGCCTGCCTGACGCAATCACGCTGCCAGGCATCGACACTCGTACTGCGGCGAAGCTGTGACAGATTCTGATACATATAAACATATGCATTTCTTGAAATCAGCTCTGCGTCAAAGCTGTTGAAGGTGCATTCGTATGCATAGCAATAAACTCTGTCACAGGTTCGCGTATAAAGCTTCATGAAATTTTCTCTTTTAGATTTTTTAGCTCTGTTGTTTACAGCCATAAAAATTCTCCGTTATGAGAAATATGCTACACCGGATTCAAAGAGCTTCTGATCCTTATTACCGGGTACGTTAGCATAGAGGTTTTCGCCTCTGCGCTCGGAGTGACCCATCTTACCGAGGATTCTGCCGTCAGGAGAAGTGATACCCTCGATAGCCATAACAGAACCATTGAGGTTCCAGTCGGAAGTACCCTGAGGCACACCGTTATAGTCGGTGTACTGAGTAGCGATCTGACCGTTTGCAAGAAGCTGGGAAACAAACTCGCTGCTTGCTGCAAACCTGCCTTCACCGTGGGAAACAGGAATTGCATGAACATCGCCGATCTCACAGCCTGCAAGCCAGGGAGACTTGACAGACGCAACTCTTGTATATGCCATACGGGAAATATGACGTCCGATGGTGTTGAATGTAAGTGTGGGGCTTTCCTCAGTAATATCACAGATCTTGCCATAAGGCAGGAGACCGAGCTTGATAAGTGCCTGGAAGCCGTTGCAGATACCGAGAACCAGACCGTCTCTCTGCTCAAGAAGCTTTGTTACAGCCTCAGCAACAAGGGGATTTCTGAAGGTTGTTGCAATAAACTTACCGGAGCCGTCGGGCTCGTCACCGCCGGAGAAGCCGCCGGGGAACATGATTATCTGTGATTCCTCGATGCACTTGACCATCTCTCTGATGGTTTCCTCAATTGCAGAAGGAGTAAGGTTTCTGACTACAAGGATCTTGGGATCAGCGCCTGCACGCTCAAATGCACGGGCGGAATCGACCTCGCAGTTTGTGCCGGGGAATGCAGGAATGAATACTCTGGGCTTTGCATATCTAGGAATGCAGATACCGCGGACGTTTCTCTTATTCATGAGAGGAATGGAATGAACCTCAGGCTCATTTGCTGCCTTTACAGGGAACACACCCTCAAGGGTCTCGCTCCATGCCTTCTTTAGCTCATCGAGAGAAACTTCGGTGTCTTCTATTATAATGGTATCCTTTGCTGTTGTAGTACCGAGCTCAACAAATTCAAGAGACTCGTGAATTGCAGTACCCTCGGAAAGCTCAGCAATGATGCCGCCGGAGAGAGGTGCAAACAGAAGTTGTCTGTCATCGCCTACAGCAAACCTGAAGCCTATGTCGTTACCGAATGCCATCTTCGCAACAGATGCAAATACGCCGCCTTCCTTGACAACGGAAGCGGAAAGAACATTGCCCGATGCACACATACAGAAGAACTCATTGTAGAGTGCGGAAAGCTTCTTCCATCTGGGAAGATGTGTTTCCTCATTTACGGGAATCGGGAAGAATACTACTCTGGAATTGTTCTTCTTGAAGGATGCGGAAACGGTCTTGGAAGCCTTGGTCATTGCAAGAGCAAAGCTGACAAGTGTGGGAGGAACGTCGAGGTCATTGAAGGAACCTGACATGGAGTCCTTACCGCCGATAGACGGTACACCAAGCTTGAGTTGTGCCTTGAGAGCGCCGAGAAGTGCTGCGGTGGGCTTGCCCCAGCGGGAAGCCTTGTCTCCAAGGCGCTCGAAATATTCCTGGAAGGTAAGTCTTGCGGAAAGTGCATCAGCACCGACTGCTGCAAGCTTACTGAGGGACTCGACAACAGAGAATGCAGCACCGTGGAAGGGGCTCCAGCGCATATGACCGGGAATAAAGCCGTAGCTCATTGCGGTAGCAGTATCGGTTGTGCCGTGCTCAAGGGGCAGGGTAGCAACCATTGCTTCCTCGGGAGTAAGCTGGTTCTTGCCGCCGAAGGGCATTAAAACGGTTGCAGCACCTATGGAGGAGTCAAAGCGCTCGCTGAGACCTCTCTGAGAACATACGTTAAGTCTTGCAAGGTCCTTCTTCATTGCCTGTGCAAGGGTTATGCACTCAAGCTCAGCGGGAACCTTGGTTCTGTAATCATCAGCCTTCTTAGGAGCATGGATCTTTGCCTCAGCCTTCTGGCGAACACCATTGGTATTGAGGAACTCACGGGAAATATTGACGATAACCTCGCCTCTCCAGGTCATTCTCAGTCTGGGATTTTCGGTTATCCATGCAACCTCATATGCTTCAAGGTTTTCCTCATCAGCATATGCTATAAACTTCTCAGCGTCTCCCTTTGCAAGAACAACAGCCATTCTCTCCTGAGACTCGGAAATTGCAAGCTCAGTACCGTCAAGACCGTCGTACTTCTTTCTTACGTCATCAAGACGAATGCTCAGGCCGTCGGAAAGCTCACCAATAGCAACGCAGACACCGCCTGCACCGAAGTCATTGCAGCGCTTGATCATGGAAGCGACTTCGGGCTTTCTGAAAAGTCTCTGGATCTTTCTCTCTGTGGGAGGATTACCCTTCTGAACCTCTGCACCGCAGGACTCAAGGGATTCCTCGGTATGAGCCTTGGAGGAGCCTGTTGCGCCGCCGCAGCCGTCACGGCCTGTTCTGCCGCCGAGAAGAACGACAACATCACCGGGCTGAGGAATCTCGCGCTTTACATTCTCCTTGGGAGATGCACCGACAACAGCACCGATCTCCATCCTCTTTGCCATATAGCCTTCGTCATACAGCTCGGTTACCTGACCTGTTGCAAGACCGATCTGGTTACCGTAGGAGGAATAACCTGCTGCAGCACCTGTTGTGATCTTTCTCTGGGGCAGCTTGCCCTCCATTGTATCTTCAAATGCAGCGGTAGGATCGCCTGCACCTGTAACACGCATTGCCTGATAAACATAAGCTCTGCCTGACAGCGGGTCACGGATAGCACCGCCAAGGCAGGTTGCTGCACCACCGAAAGGCTCGATCTCTGTGGGATGGTTGTGAGTCTCGTTCTTGAACTGAACGAGCCATCTCTGCTCTTCCCCATCAATTACAGCAGGCACTTCAATAGAACAGGCGTTGATCTCTTCACTCTCGTCGAGATCGTTGAGAAGACCGCGCTTCTTTATAGTCTTTGCACCGATAGTACCCATATCCATAAGAGTAATGGGACGCTTTGTATCTTCGCCGTAAACTTCTGTTCTTGCAGCGAGATATTCATCAAATGCCTTCTTGATAACTTCACCGAGACCGCTTTCGTCGATGTCGATATCGGTAAGCTCAGTAAGGAAAGTGGTGTGACGGCAGTGGTCACTCCAGTATGTATCAATAACCTTAAGTTCTGTGATGGTAGGATCACGCTGCTCAGTATCACGGAAGTAATCACGGACAAATACAAGGTCATCCTTGGTCATAGCAAAACCAAGCTTGCTGTGATATTCTTCAACCTGCTTCTTCTTCCAAGAGGTAAAGCCAACGATATGCTCAACATTTTCAGGAACAGGATACTCCTGAGTCAAAGTCTCGGGCTTTTCGGGAGAAGCCTCACGGGATTCAACGGGGTTGATGATGTAGCCCTTGATCTTGTTGAGGGTCTCTTCATCAATATCACCGGTCAGAACATATACCTTTGCTGTTCTGATCTCAGGACGCTCGCCCTGGGTCAGCAGGGATACGCACTGTGCGGCGGAGTCAGCTCTCTGATCATACTGTCCGGGAAGGTATTCTGTAGCAAATACGATGTCTCCCTCATTTGTGGGGAATTCTTCGGTATAAATCTTATCGACAGGAGGCTCTGAAAAAATTGTGCCCTTTGCAGTCTCAAGTTCCTCACCGTAGAGACCTGAAATATCATATCTGTTCAGGAATCTGAGGGATTCAAGTCCCTTTACACCGAGGTTGACCTTGAGGTCGGAAAGGCAATTCTGCGCCTCCACATCAAAGCCGGGCTTTTTTTCTACAAACAGTCGAATTACGTTGTTCATACATACTCTCCTTTATGGGTCATACTTATACATTGCCCTCATTATGTTATAATACCACAATATATTGATAATAACAATATCTAAATCGCGTATCTTAAATAATTGTTAAAAATCTATCTTTTTTATCTATAATATGATGGAAAAATATATAATTTAAGACCTTGACAAACCAGACCCCGAATGATATTATTTTTTAGCATTAATTTAATCGGGGTGTAGCTCAGTTTGGTATGAGTGCTTGGTTCGGGTCCAAGAGGCCGCGGGTTCGAATCCCGCCACTCCGACCAGAAAACGACAGATTCCGACAGGAATCTGTCGTTTTCAACTAAATCCACCCTTGCGGGTGGGTGAAATATTGCTTTGCAATGTGAAATACGCCTGCGGCGTGTGAAATTCGCCTCGACGGCGAGTGGGTGGATTTAATTTCACTTGATGCGATAGCATCAAATTTCACA
>JAZSJQ010000050.1:0-27621 GCA_045534445.1 Acutalibacteraceae bacterium | reverse complement strand
GACCGCCGGTAAGGGGTCCGAGACGGGCTTCCTTTTCCTCATTGATCTGGCGGATAGCCTCATTGACAGCTGCGGTGATAAGATCGCCCAGCATTTCGGTATCCTCGGGATCTACGACCTCGGGCTTTATCTCAATGCCCTTTACTTCCATTGCACCTGTCATCTTTACGACAACTGCATTACCGCCGGAGCTGACTTCATATTCCTTTGCATTGAGCTCTTCGGTGATTTTTTCCATCTCTTCCTGCATCTTCTGTGCCTGACGTGCAAGGCTGCTCATATTGTTCGGCATTCCGCCGCCGTAACCTGCGGGTAATCTTGATTTCATAGTATTGTCCTCCGTTTGTGTTTTTATTCAGTCTTGCGACTCTATTCCGTTGCTTTTAAGTCTTTCTATCAGCGCCTGTCCTGCGCTGTTTTCAGGGGTTGCTCCGCTCTCACTGGGTCTGTAGGGTCCGAGGCGGTACTGCTTACCCGTGACTTCTGTGATTATTGCGCGAAGATTGTTCTTGACTCGCGCCTGTCTGAGCATTTCTGCACCGAAATCGTTACAGTCAACAAGAAGATAATCATCGCTTGTGTAAGCTCTTGAGCCCGAAAGAGCTGCGAAAATAGCACCCTCACGACGTTCCTCAAGAAGTGAGAGAACCCTCGTCCACTCCTCAAAGGGGACTGCTCTGTCGCTGAGCTCCTGCACCTGAAGCTTGGGAAGCACAGGTGATGCCATGGGCTTCTGAGGTGCATCGTCAGCACTCATCTGCTTCATGAAAACACCCGACTTTATCTGTTTTTCAAGAGCTGCCACACGGGCGGCAAGGTCGCCTGTGTCGGTCTTCTGCAGTTCGCGGGAAATGCGGATAAGGCTCATTTCAAGCTCCGCTCTGCGTGAAGCGCCTCGGCTCATGCGCTCGAGAACCGTATTGAGTGTTTCTATTATATTTATTGTCTGGGAAAGGGTGTATCTCTGTGCATCCTCCGTGAGCCTTTTCAGCTCTGCGGTTGACACAGTCAGCACTGCCTCCGGCTTCTGCACAGAATTTATTATCATCAGTGAGCGGAAGTGGTTTATAAGCTCCTCGCACACTCTGTAGAGATCCTTTGCCTCAGAATAAAGAGTGGCTATATACTCGATTATTCCTGCGCAGTCACCGCAGGACACCAGTCTCGACAGCTCGAAAAGGTGATCTGTTCCCGCCATTCCTGCTGTTGCAATTACTACGTCCTCCGTTACCTCTCGGTCACGTACAAGGCACTGGTCGAGAAGGGAAATCGCATCACGCATACCCCCGTCTGCAAGACGGGCTATCAGCGTTGCCGCATCGTCCTCCAGCAGGGCTCCTTCCTCGCTTGCGATATATTTCAGTCTGTCGGCTATATCCTCAGGTGCTATGCGCTTGAAATTAAGCTTCTGACATCTTGAAAGTATGGTTGCAGGGATTTTATGCTCCTCGGTAGTTGCAAGAATGAACATTACATATGCAGGGGGCTCTTCAAGGGTCTTGAGCAGTGCATTGAATGCAGCCGTTGAGAGCATATGCACCTCATCTATAATGTATACGAGATACTTGCAGGCTGTGGGTGTGAAATTGACTTTGTCGCGAAGCATTCGGATATCGTCAACACCGTTGTTTGATGCTGCGTCCATCTCGATTACGTCGGTTATGCTCTCGTCCTCTATGCCGCGGCATATCTCGCATTCGTTGCAGGGGTTACCGTCTATGGGGTGCAGGCAGTTGACTGCCTTTGCAAGTATCTTTGCGCAGGTGGTCTTGCCCGTTCCTCTTGTTCCCGTGAAGAGATATGCGTGGGCAAGCTTGTTTCCTTTAAGCTCACTTAAAAGGGTCATTGTTACCTGGGGCTGTCCGTAAACATCATCAAAGGTTTTCGGTCGCCATTTTCTGTACAGAACCTGATACACACTCTTCACCTCGTTTCTTTAATTAAAAACATAACCTGCGCACCGCCACACGGACACCAGGTTGACTGCGGCGCCCAAAGCAAAACGCTTAATGCTGCTCGGTTCCCCGCCTGACATGATTCACGTCGCTCTGTCGCACAGGACCCGGCATCCGCATGCCGCTGCGCAGGTTAGCTGTTTTCAGTAATGGGTATTGTAGCACAGACAGGCTTCGATTGCAAGTATTTGCAGAGGTTTTTTCATATTATTGATAATAATCTTTTGAAAACTCCTCTTTCACACTGCCAAATTTAATTCTGCCATACTTATCAATATAAACAAATGCATTGCCCTTTTCCTTTCCTGAATTCATCCAAACGACAATATATTCCTCTTTCGCAAGAATGTTAAAATATTAACAATTGGTAATATTGTACATATTTTTAAAATTAAATATAGTTAAATAACACCACTGTATAGTTGAGTAGCACAAATAATTTTATAAAAAGTTGTTGACATTGACGAAGACCGTGGTATAATGAAGCCGTAATCAGGAGGGCGCCATGAGAGCCCCGCGGTTACACACTCGCAGGATAATACATGAAGCAACACAATTATATTGTAACGCGGAAAGGATGATCCTACTATGAGAAGCACAGTTTGGTCTCTTAACAATGTTGAAGTAAATGATTTCATGAAGCTCGTCGAAGAGTGCAAGGGCAATGTTTATCTTGTAACTCCCGAGGGCGACAAGCTTAACCTCAAGAGCACTCTTTGCAGCCTTCTTGGTCTTGCAAGCATCATCAAGGGCGGCGTTGTCGCAAATGCATCTCTCATGTGCGACAGAGTCGAGGACGAGGGCACTCTCCTCAAGTATAAGCTCTACAAGAAGATCGAGTCTGTTGAGCTGTTCACTGCCGAAACAGCAGACAGCGATGCAGATGAGGATGAGTCCGTTGCATAAGTCCGCATCGGATAATCAGCGTAAGTCAGATAAATGACCTGCGAGTGGACATCTCTTACGTCTACAACAATCACAGGCTCAAGGGGAGATTTCCCCTGAGCTTGTGTCAAAATATATCAACACATGAATTTTACCTTATTTTTCCTAATCATTTTTCTTCTCCACACCTTAAAAAGCCCTCTTTCGAGGGCTTTTTAACTTTTTCTGTTCATTGACGCTTTTTATAAGTTATGATATCATTGATATGTTATTGAAGGGAGGCGGTCTCATTGAAGGAAAAGCTGAGCGGTATTCTCAAAAAGCTTATGACCCGCGAAGTTATAATGTATCTTATTTTCGGCGTTCTTACAACTGCTGTCGATTTTATCGTTTTCTACTGTGCATACAATTTTCTGCACATCGACGAAATGATCGCCACTGCCATAGCCTGGTGTGTTGCCGTTGTTTTCGCGTATGTCACAAACCGCATATTTGTTTTTGAAAGCAAGGAAAAGGACGGTATTTTGCGTGAGATCGGGCTTTTTCTCAGCGCCCGCCTGCTTTCTCTCGGCATATCAGAGCTTATTGTTTTTATAATAATGAAGCTGATGGGCTTTGACGGAAAACTCGGCAGCATTGTTACAAAGCTAATATGTGCAGTCGTAGTGGTTATTTTCAACTATTTTGCAAGCAAGCTTGTCATTTTCAGAAACAGACCTGACAATAATTCGTAATTTTTCATGAAACCACTCGACAAATCGCAGTTATGCGAATATAATATCTTCCGATAATAATTTGAAGGGAGTCTTCCAACAATGGTATTTTGTACCAAGTGCGGTCAGGGCTATGACGAGAATCTCTCCGCCTGCCCCAACTGCGGCGCTGAAAACAAGGCAAAGGCAAACACCTCCGCCGGTTTCGATGCCAACGATCTTTACAACATGGCTTTCAACACTGAGGACACCACCGGCTCTGTAGATGCAGGAGACATCAAGAACAATATGCTCATCTCTCTCCTCGCATATATCGGTCCTCTTGCACTTATCCCCTTTTTCTGTGCAAAGGATTCCAAGTTTGCACGCTATCACGCTGTAAGAGGTCTTAACCTCTTCATCATCGAAGTCGTACTCGTCATCATCTGTGCTGTGATCGGAATAATCCCCATCATCGGCGGTATCCTTGGTTGGATCGTTTCTGCTGTTGTCGGTCTTATCTGCCTTGCATTCATGATCATCGGTATCGTGAACGTGGTCAAGGGTCGCTGCAGAGAGCTTCCTTTCATCAGCGGATTCAAGATCATTAAATAAATCGATTTTTCATGCATCTGCGCTTCATGCGCAGATGCATTTTTTATTGCACACTATTTTATTTTAATATATAATTGTCTGCGGCATTAATTATGAATTGGGAGTTTTTTCTGTGACTTACGAGCAATTTACGGAAAAATTCAATATAAAGCTCAACGAGCAGCAAAGCGCTGCAGTCAGGGAGACCGATGGAGCCGTACTGCTGCTTGCGGTACCCGGAAGCGGCAAGACAACTGTACTCGTGGCAAGGCTCGGATATATGATATTCTGCAAAGGAATCGATCCTCATTCTATCCTTACCATGACTTACACTGTTGCTGCCACAAGGGATATGCGCGCCCGTTTTTCTTCTTATTTCGGAGAGGAAGCGTGCAGCGGCCTTGAATTCCGCACCATAAACGGTGTGTGTTCAAGAATCATACGCACCTATGAAAAGCTGGGCGGCAGCCGTGCCTTTGAGCTTATTACCGGGGAAAAGGAGACCTCTTCCCTGCTTTCCTCAGTCTACCGTGAGGTTACGGGAAATTTCCCTACAGAAAGCGATATAAAGAGTCTTCGCACTCTCATAACCTATGCCAAGAACATGATGCTTAAAGAAGAAGAAATAAAAGAACTTGACGGAGAAACCGCCTCTTTTTCTTCAATGTACCGAAAGTACTGCGATACTCTCAAGGCTCAGAGGCTGATGGACTACGATGATCAGATGATATATGCCCTGCGGATCATTGAACGTTATCCTCAGATACTCAGCCGTATTCAGGAGCGTTACCGCTACATATGTGTTGATGAAGCCCAGGACACCTCTAAGATCCAGCATAAGATAATCTCTCTTCTGGCAGGAAAAGAAGGTAATCTCTTTATGGTGGGTGACGAGGATCAGAGCATATACGGCTTCCGTGCCGCATATCCTCAGGCACTCACCTCCTTTGAGAAGGATCATAAAAGCGCAAAAGTGCTTCTGATGGAGGAAAACTTCCGCTCGGGCGCCAAGATAGTAGGCGCAGCCGACAGCTTCATAAGCAAAAACACAGGCAGACACAAAAAGACGATGCGTGCCGCCCGCAATGATCGCGATATAATTAAGAAAATCGCCCTTTCCTCAAAGCTCGATCAGTACGCTTATTTTCTCCGCATTGCAAAGGAATGCCCCTCTGACACAGCCATTCTTTACCGCGACAACGAAAGCGCGCTTCCCCTTGCGGATATTTTTGAGCGAAACGGTGTGCCTTTCAGAATGCGGGCAGGCGATATGACTTTTTTCTCTCACCGCATAGTCCAGGACATTAAGACCATAATCCGCTTTGCCTATGACCCCTGCGACACAGATGCATTCATGCAGATATATTATAAATTATCAACATATCTCAGCCGTGCCGCCGCGACCTCTGCCTGCGAGGCAAGTCAGAGAAACGGCACCTCCGTGTGGAATGCGCTTTTTTCTTCCGTCGAGGTGTCTCCCGGCGTACTCAGGGGCTGTCGAACACTAAAGGCTCAGCTGGATTCCATTCTTAATGAACGGGGCGATAAGGTCATTTCCCGTATATTCAACATGATGGGTTATTCTGACTATCTTGACCGCATGGGCATGAAGACAGAAAAGATCTCTATTCTATCCGCCATAGGTATGAATGAGCTGACTCCAATGGGGCTTCTCAGAAGGCTCGATGAGCTTGAGCGGCTGGTTTCAGCCGCTCCCTCTTACGAAAGCGGAATCATCCTCTCCACCATACATTCAAGCAAGGGACTTGAGTACGATACGGTTTATCTTATAGATGTGCTTGACGGTATGTTCCCTGAAATTGTTGTAACAAACCCAAATCACCACAGCGAGGACACCCTGCGCTGTTATGAGGAAGAACGCAGACTTTTCTATGTAGGCATTACCCGTGCAAAAAACAGGCTTTGTCTGCTGACTTATGACAACGAGGAATCCTCCTTCTGCAGTGAGCTTCTGTGCAGTGATAAGAGGGCTGTTTCCGCTGAGAATATCACCGAGGATTTTCTCAGCAAGTGTACCGAGGGTTCTGTTATAATGCACCGGCTTCTCGGCTCCGGAAAGATAACCGAACGAAAAGGTGATATAATTACTGTTGAATTTGAAAACGGCACACAGAAAAAGCTGTCGTTAAAGGCTCTGTTTTCTCAGAAATTGCTGATCGGATAGTTTATTGATACGGAAAAGCACAAACAAAAAGGTCTCACGGAAAATTCCGTGAGACCTTTTTCTTAAATCACTGAGTTTCTGTGTCTTCTGCTTCGTCGGCAGTATAAAATTTATACGGCTTGAAACGAAAAAGTGCGCCTGCAATATTGTCGGGGAATCTCTTCCTTTTGCTGTTATGCTCTCTGACAATGGCATTATAACCCTTGCGAGCCTTGAATATTTCCGTTTCTATTTCTGCCAGTTCACTTTCCAGCTCTGCACTTTCAGTCATTTCACAATAATCGGCAATAAGCTTTCTGAGACGGACTCTGAGTATTGAATCGCATTCTGCTTTTGCTTCTGCACCCTTTGCCTGCCGCGCTTCATGGCGCGCCCTGAGCATCGGTTCTGTATCAGCGCCTTTTGCATTCAGCATTCCCGATACACGGTCAGCAAAACCGTACAGTACAGAAAGCTCATCACGAAGCTTTACATAAGCTGACTTGACCTTTTTTCTGAGCTTTACAAATGACAGCACCGTTCTCCATAGCCACAGTAAAATGACCAGAAATACAGCACAGCCTATAATCAATAATATCTTCTGTGTTGCTGTCACAGTTTTTCACTCCTTTAAAAGTTCTTACTGCTCCATTATGCCGAGGTAAGCCTTCTCGATGACAACATCTCTAAGGGGCTTATCATTGCCGTTGGTGCGAACCTTTGCGATCGCGTCAACAACTTCCATGCCTCTGAACACCTGACCGAATACGGTGTGTGCATAGCCCTGAGGAGAAAGTCCGCCATCGAGATATGCGGTGCCGCCAAGCTCCTCATACTTGTCTGCTGCCCAGGAAGGCCAGCCATGAGCCTTCATTGCTGCTGCAGAGTATGCGCTGGAGGTTGCCTGAACGATAAAGAACTGAGAACCGTTGGTATCGGGACCTGCGTTTGCCATGGAAAGAGCGCCGCGGAAGTTGAAGAGGTTTCTGCCGCACTCATTCTCAAAGGGCTTACCCCAGATACTTTCGCCGCCGCGGCCTGTACCTGTGGGGTCGCCGCCCTGAATCATGAAATCATTGATAACTCTGTGGAAGATGATTCCGTCATAATAGCCGTTTGCAATATGAGTTCTGAAGTTTTCAACTGTCTTGGGACACTGCTGAGGGAACAGGCGGATAACAATATTGCCCATATTGGTCTGAAGGATTGCTACCTCTTCGCCCTTTGCAGGCTGCTCAAGCTGATAACCGTCTGCTGCTTTTACAAAATCGCTCATGGTGTTTTTCTCCTTTAACCTTCGTAAGTTGTTATTATAACATCGTAGATGTATACGTTCTTAAGAGGCTTATCTTTTGTTGCCTGCTCCTGACTGGTTCTTACTGCCGCAATCGCATCTACTACCTCAATGCCCTCGTACACCTGACCGAATACGGTGTGTGCATAGCCCTGAGGAGAAAGTCCGCCGTCAAGGTGAGGTGTGCCGCCAAGCTGAGCATACTTTTCAGCCGCCCATGCGGGCCAGCCGTATGCCTTGAGGGTCTCCGCGTCTGCACCTGCATCAGCAGTCTGTACAATAAAGAACTGAGAGCCGTTGGTGTTGGGGCCTGAATTTGCCATGGAGAGAGCACCGCGGAAATTATAAAGATTTCTTCCGCACTCGTCCGCAAAATCCTCACCATAGGCGCTGTCGCCGTAGTAGCCTGTTGCTGTGGGGTCGCCGCCCTGGATCATGAAATTGTTCATGACACGGTGGAAGATCATTCCGTCAAAGTAATCCTGCTCAGCAAGAGCAATAAAGCTCGAAACAGCCAGAGGTGCCTGCTCGGGGAAAAGCTTTACCTTGATGCTGCCGTAATTTGTTACGATCTCGGCAACCTTGTCTCCGGGCTTGGGAGGCTCAAGCTGTGCGCCGTCCTCTGCCTTTTTGAAATCGGCAGATACTTCTTTTTTATCGAGGAACTCTATAGCCTTTTCCTCATAATTATATTCGGTATCGCTGTAGAACTTGTCGTTATAATAGGCGCCGCCTGCGTTGGATGCTGTCTCATTTACCGAATCCTTTCCGTCATCGCGGTTGCCTGCTACTACCTCGTCCTTGCCGCATCCTGCCACAACTGCAAAAATCATGGCGAAAAGAACAAACAGTGCAATAAGTCTGATCTTATTCATATTAATCTCCTGTTTAGTAAAATATGCTTTTATAAAAGTCCATGTTGCGTATAAGGGTAAAAAGCAGGACACTTGCAAGCAGTGTCCACATTATACCCTTGCCGATTCTAAACGGTTTATATTCCTTTGCAAATATTCCCAGCACAAGACGCAGATACATCACTGCCGATGCTGTGAGACAAACCACGGCAAAGGGATTATAATAGAACGCTTTCCCGATATTCCATTCTGTCAGCGCACGGGCGCACCTTGTGCCGCCGCAAAGGACGCATCTCAAGCCTGTCGCCTCACGGAGCAGACAATCGGGCACTGCTTTTGATACCGCTTTTTCCGCAGTCAGAAAGAAAAGCAGGGCAAGCACTGCGGCGGCTGCTATGCCCACCGTCAGTGCTATTGCCTTTTTTCTGCTGTTTATAATAATACTGTCCTTATTATTTGACAATTTTTATTATTCCTTTATCTCGCTGGTGCAGTGGGGGCAGCGGGTTGCTTCGATATCGATCTCAGACTTGCAGTAGGGGCACTTCTTGGTGGTGGGTGCTGCAGGTGCTTCCTCGACCTCTTCCTTCTTTCTGAGGTTGGAAAGCTTTGCAATGCCCTTTACAAGAAGGAAAATAACGAATGCCATGATGATGAAGTTGAGAACTTCGGTAATGAACTGACCATACTTGAATGCAGGTACGTTGTATTCAGCAATCTGTGCAGCTGTCATATCTTTGGGTGCCAACATAACTGCATCAGTTGCGGATACAATAACATCACTTCCGCTCATAACTGCGGGAACAGCGGGGGAAACTTCAACCGCTTTATTTGAAAGGGGTACAAACAGATTTGTAAAATCAGCCTTGAAAATCACGCCGATAAAGGGCATGATAAGATCGTTTACAACAGAGTTGATGATCTTCTGGAAGGCACCGCCTATGATGACTGCTACTGCCAGATCCATAACATTGCCCTTGAGTGCAAATGCCTTGAAATCAGCGAAGAATTTCTTCAGTGCGCCAAGCTTTTCTGTCTTTTTTTCCTTTGCCATTGTTATCTTTCCTTTCATTCGGATAAGAAATTCTCTTCTGTCTTATCCGATCAAATATTTTTGCGCTGAATATAATAACACATTTTTTTCTTTGAGTAAACAATTCTTACTAATATTTAACCTATTCGTCATCTTGTGCCTCATATTCAAGGTCAAATTCGGGTATATAGGCTTCTGTTGCCGATGAAAGCTCCTGAGCGTATTCACCAATGCCAAGCTCAAGGGCTTTTCCGCACACCTTGTCGTATTCACGGCGCGTTATTTCTCGGTTAAGCTCAGGGAAGCTTTCGATGTCTCCGTATGGGGTGTACTGACTCATAAGGCTCAGAGGGATTTCCGTCCCCAATTCTGCGTTGATGCGCTCAAGCACTGCCATGGAGTTTTTTGTGTTGGAGGGAAGTATCAAGTGACGGATAAGAACGCCCTTTATTGCTATGCCGTTCTCATCGGTCACAAGCGCGCCTGATATCTCAACCATGCGCTTCACCGCCGCAAAGGCGACTTCGGGATAGTCGGGTGCCTTGCTGTATTTTTCAGCTTTTTCGTTTATAGCATATTTTATGTCAGGAAGCCAGATATCAACATAGTCCTTGAGAAGCTCTATCGTTTCAAGGGTCTCGTAACCGCTCGTATTCCAGACAACAGGGATATTCGGGCGGTAAATGCAGAGTGCTTCGATTATTTTGTCGGCATATTGTGTGCCCGTAACAAAATTTATGTTGTGAGCGCCCTGTGCTTCAAGGTTTTTTATTGCCTCTGCAAGCTGAGGCACGGTATAGACCTTGCCCGTTGCCCTCCGGGATATATCGCTGTTCTGACAGTAGCGACAGCCTAAAGTACAGCCGCCGAAGAATATTGTGCCTGAGCCTTTTGTGCCGCTGATGGGAGGTTCTTCTCCGAAGTGAAGTGCCGCTCGTGCAATTCGCATTTCCTCTTTACAGCCGCAGCGTCCTGCGTATCTGCTTCTGTCAATGCCGCACCTGCGCGGACAGAGTGTGCAGACTTTCATGTTATCACCTGTGTTAAACACATAAAGCAGGCAAAATGCCTGCTTTATGGATATGTAATTATTGAGTTAAGGGACTCTGTCCCTTAAAACCCTGCAGAAGGCTCTGCCTCCTGACTCCGCCAAAGGACTAAGTCCTTTGGGATCCGCAATTATTGAGCGTTGTCCTTTGCAACGATCGCACGGCGGATTATTTTTCCGCTGGTGGTCTTGGGAAGCTCTGTGACATACTCGATGCGTCTGGGATACTTATAAGGCGCAGTTGCGTGCTTTACATGATTCTGAAGCTCCTTTGTAAGCACATCGCTTGCCTCAAAGCCCTTTGCAAGAACTATCGTTGCCTTTACTATCTGACCTCTGTCAGGGTCGGGATAGCCTGTTACTGCGCACTCAAGGACAGCAGGGTGCTCAAGAAGAGCACTTTCGACTTCAAAGGGTCCGATACGGTAGCCCGAGCACTTGATAACGTCATCGTTGCGTCCGACAAACCAGTAATAACCGTCACCGTCGCGCCATGCCATATCGCCTGTGCGGTAGATTCCGTCATGCCATGCCTTGGCGGTTGCTTCGGGATCCTTGAAGTACTCTCTGAACATACCGACAGGTCCGTGAGTACCTGCATTGCGAATGGAGATAACTCCCTCGATACCGTCTTCGCAGGGCTGATCGTTTTCGTCAAGGAGAACAACATCAAAGATAGGTGCAGGCTTGCCCATGGAGCCCGGCTTTACGGGGAAGAAACCGAAGTTTGCGATTATTGCAGGGGTCTCGGTCTGACCGAAGCCCTCGAAAATCTCAAGTCCTGTCTTTTCCTGAATCTTGTTGTAGACCTCGGGATTGAGAGGCTCTCCTGCAACAGATGCGTGCTTTATGAAAGAAAGATCATAACCGCTTAAATCGTCCTTTATCATTATGCGATAGATGGTTGCAGGTGCGCAGAAGGAATAGGGCTTGAGTCTGCAGATCGCGTCAAGCATTGTATCTGTCTTGAACTTGATGGTATCAAAGGCACCGATTGCCGCACCGCATATCCACTGACCGTAGATCTTGCCCCATGCAAACTTTGCCCAGCCTGAATCGGTCTGGGTCATATGTACTGTGTTTTCCTTTACTCTGTGCCAGTAGCGTGCGGTGATTATATGGCCGAGAGGAAATGCAAAATCATGACGTACCATCTTGGGCATACCCGATGTGCCCGAAGAGAAGTAGAGAAGCATGGTATCGTCATTGGTGGTTGCTTCGTCACCTGTGGGGCGCTCAAAGACGGGCTCGGTTGCCGCAAGCTCTGCGGCATAATCGAGATATCCTTCAGCCGAGAAATCTCCGCCGTCGAAAGTATAGACATATTTAAGAGTCTCACACTTGGGGACGGATTCTCGGACATAGTCGAGAAGTCCCTCTTCAGGAATGAAGATAAGCGCCTTTGCCTCTGCAGCATTACAGCGGTATACGATATCCTTTGGAGTGAGCTGGAAGGATGCGGGAATGCAGGTAACTCCAAGCTTGCACAGTCCCACAAGGGTAAACCATACCTGAGGACGCTGACGGAGAATTATCATCGCAACATCACCCTTTTTGAGCCCCTTGGACTTAAAGTATGCTGCGACTCTGTCACTCTCACGCTTGACATCGGTAAATGTGTATTTTTCTACTTTTCCGCTGTCATCTGTCCACACAAGAGCAAGCTTTTCGGGCTCTACTCTCGCCCACTCATCAACTACGTCATAGCCGAAATTGAAGTTTTCGGGTACATTGATGGTGAAGTTCTTCTTCATGTCCTCATAGCTTTCAAATTCAGTACGAGGACAGTATTTATTAATAAGATAGTCCATTTTATTCAGTCCTTATTCCTTGATAACAGTCAGAAACTCTGCAGGCTCATCAACGGCGTGCTGTCCGTGAGGAAGCCGGGGGTCAAAGTAAATGCAGTCGCCTGCGTTGAGAATGTGTTCCTTATTGCCGATTATGATGCGCACCTTGCCCTTTAAGACATAGTTGAATTCCTGTCCGCCGTGGCTGACAAGTTCAGGCATTGCATCTTCAGGCTGGAGATGTACAAGCATGGGCTCCATTTCTCTGCCTATGAAATTATAGCAGAGGCTTGTGTAGTCATAGCCGGGATAACGCTCAACGACCGCGCCCGTGCCTGCTCTGACCACAGTATAGGACTTCATCTTGGGACTGTCGCCTGTAAGGAGAGTTGTAAAATCAACACCCAGTATGGAGGCGACCTCGTAAAGCATACTGATGGGTATATCCTTCTCCCCCGACTCTATCTCATTGTAGTATTTCACGTCAATATCGAGCTTCTGAGCCATTTCTTCAGGGGTGATTTCAAGAATATCGCGCATTTCGCGGATTCTCTTGGGTATATTTTCATAGTGCTTCTTCATTCATGTCACACCTTTTCCCTTAGATTTAAAAGATATTTTACCACATTCAGTTCCCCGATTCAAGGGCTTTACTGCTTTAAACTCAGTTTGCAGAAAATTATTACAATTTCGTTTTTATAGGTTAAATTTGAGATATTTTTTACACAAAACATATTTTTTGTGTTATCATACAGATGATGAAACTCAACTTTCATCAGTTTGTTGATTTACCTCTCATTTTGTATCTCTTCTTATCTCTCAAAACAGAAAGAGCCTCGTTTCACGGGGCTCTTTTCTGCTTTTCGGAAAAGTCATATATTGCCGACAATAAATAATTTTGTTAATTTTTCGACTATATATTGTGTTTTTCCTCCTGCTATGTTATTATAGATATTGTGTATGGACAATCAGATTAACATGGCTTTTCAAGCCTTTTACAAATGCTGTCGAAAGGAGTAGTTTTTCTTCTGAAAAACGTGTTTTCCGCATATGCGAATTCTTAAAATAGTGCATACCGGCGACCTTCATTTAGGTTCTCTCTTTACCTCAACACCCGAAGTCGCCGTTCAGAGAAAGATCGATCAGTTCGAGACCCTTCGCAAAATAATAAATGTCTGCAACGAGCGTGAATCCGATGTGCTTCTTATAGCAGGTGATCTTTTTGACTCACTCAAGGTCGATTCTCAGCTTCTCAGTGACACAAAGGATATTCTTACAACCTGCAACTGTGATGTATTTATAACTCCCGGCAACCACGACCCCGCCACTCCAGACTCCTGCTACGCAAGCGGTGAGGACTGGCCCAGCAATGTGCATATTTTCAGAGGCGGTCTTGAGTGCATTGAGATCCCCTCAAAGAATGCCTGCGTCTGGGGTGCAGCTTTTACAAGAAGCTTCCAGCTTGAATCTCTGCTTACCGACATGAAGCTTGATGACAGCAAGATAAATATACTGCTTATGCACGGCGAGCTTTATTCAGGTTCCTCCAGCGAAAGCCGCTACAATCCCATCTCCGCAGAGCAGCTATGCTCTCTCGGTGTTGAGTATGTGGCTCTCGGTCACATTCACAAGAATGAGCTTCACAAGTCCGGCGATTTCCTTTTCGGTTACTGCGGAGCTCCCGAGGGCAGAGGCTTTGACGAGCAGGGCGACAAGGGCATCTACGCAGGCTATGTAAGCCGCGGATTTGCTCACATGGACTTTATTTCAACCTGCTCCAGAAAGTACATCAGCGACACTGTTGATGTTTCCGGCTGCAGCGCAACCGCTGAGTTTGCCGCATCAGTGATCAGCACCCTTGAAAAACGCTACGGTGCTGATTACGCACTCAATCTTTATGACATTACTCTCCGCGGCGAACTGCCCAGAGGTGTTATGGCCGATATACCCATGCTGGTTGCAGCACTTCGTGAAAAGCTCCATTTTGTGCGCTTTACCGATACTACAACCACTGAGCTGGATATTGATATGCTGGGCAAGGACACCACCCTTCGCGGTGCTTTCGCACGAGCAATTTCCAGCAAGATACAGAAGGATGAAAAAAACAGAGACAAGTATCTCAGAGCCTTGCTTTACGGTCTGAGAGCCTTTGACGGTGAGGTGATCATCAGTGACGATAAATGAGATCTACATAAAGAATTTCGGTAAGCTCAGCAGCTTCAAGCTTACTGCCAACGACGGTGTCAACATCATCTACGGTCCCAATGAAACCGGAAAAACCACCATCATGGCATTTATCAAAGCCATGCTCTACGGTGCAGGCAGAGCTGAGACCCGCCGCAAATACGAGCCGTGGAACGGCGGAAAAATGGGCGGCACTCTCGTTTTCGAGTGCGGCGGAAAGCACTATTCCCTCTCCCGTCAGTTCGGTACCACCAAGAGTCTTGACAAGATCGAGCTCTGGTGCAAAACAACAGGCGAGCAGGTCGATCTTCCCGAAAAGGTCGAACCCGGTGAATATCTTATGGGCATCAATGAAATGTCCTTTGTCAACTCCGTTTTCATCGGTCAGATAAATCCTGCCATTTCGGGCTCAAACGATGAAATACTCAAGAAGCTGATGAATCTTGCCTCCGCAGGCGATGAGACAGCTTCCAGAACGGAAATCGAAGGCAGACTCAATGAGGCTGCCGCAAAGCTCAGCTCCAAGAAAGCAGGCGCCATTATCCCTGCTCTTGAGGCAGAACAGAGCGAACTTCTCAGCAAGCGTTCCGAAATAGTCGATCAGTTCAAACAGGCTGACACTCTCCGTGAGAATGTTAAGGAGCTTGAAGAAAAGCACGAGCGCTTAAGCAATGAGTACAATGATCTTCTCGCCCTTCGTGAGAATGTAAAGAAGGCATCCCGACTCAATGAGCTTGACGAGATAATCTCTACCCGGCAGAGCGTTGAGGCTGACGAGGCAAGATATCAGAAGCTTCACGAAGCCATGTACGGCAGTGAGCTCAGCTTTGATGATGATTTTGTCGCAAAATCAAGAGATCTTCTTGAAAATATCCGCAGCGAACAGAAGGTAATCGGTCTCAAAAAGGAACAGCTTGCCGAATGCAACGAACAGCTTGATTCCGTTGACCGTTCAAGGTTCGGTCTCTGGACCACAATCGGCAACAACAAGGAACGTATTGATGATGTTCTCATGGAATACGACAGGCTTCTTGATGCCCGCTATGATGCCGAGCGAAGACTTGAGGATTACGAGAACGAAGTCAAGGCTTCTCAGCTCAGCCCCAAGAATCTTGCCATCATCATCGGTCTGCTGGTTCTCGGTCTGTTCTTCCTGGGCTTTGTACACTGGGTGTTCTGGCTCTTTGCAGGTCTTATCGGCGGCGGTTTTATCGCATATAATATACTTAAAGAAAAGGGTATTATTCCTACTCCCACCTCCGGAATCGAAAATGAGATACAGGAGATCGACGATGATATCCGCGGTCTTTCCCGTTCAAACAGAAAGCTGCTTGACGAGCTTGGCGTTCCCCACATTCAGGCAATGCGTGACGAAGTCGCTGAGATGGAGCGTGTTTCCACTCTCACTCAGACAGAGGTCGGCCGCCGTAAAAAGCTCAAGGCAGAAATCGAAGAACTGGGTGCAAAGCTTATCGCAATGAAGCAGGAGCTTCGTGACTCTCTCAGTCCTTACACGAGGATCGATACTGACGATCAGGCTGTTGCCATTATTTCAACCCTCGACAAGAAGCAGCGTGAACACGCTGTACTTGAACAGAAGCTTCAGAGCAGCAGAGAGGCTCTCGAAAAGATGCTCGACGGTCAGGATTATGACCTTATCGTTCTCGAAGCTCAGGAGCTTGAAGAGGAGCTTGGCGGCAAGCGCCCCTTAAACGGCAACGAGCTTGAGGAGATCGAAAAGCGCACCGATGATGTGTCTGCAAGGCTTATGGAGGCAGGCACCGAGCTTGCAAGAAGTCAGGCTGAGCTTTCAGGCTGCAGCATGAATCTTCAGGATATCGAAGAATATAACGACAAGATAAAGCTGCTTATCTCCAAGACCGATAAGTATAAATTCGAGCTTGATGCCATCAATATCGCTATAGAGGCTCTCGGCGAGGCTTTCGAGACAATGCAGAGAGATTTCGGACCTATCCTCAATTTCAAAGCAGGCCGAATCCTCAATGAGCTTACAGGCGGAAGATATCCCTCTGTGTTTATCTCCGAGAGACTTGTTCCCTCTGTAACCGAAGGTCCCAACAGCTCCAACATCCGCAACTGCTCAAGTCTCAGCCTCGGTACAAACGACCAGGTCTATCTGGCATTGAGACTTGCCATTGCAGGTATTTTAAGTGATGTTCAGCTTCCTGTTTTCCTCGATGACGCATTTGCTCAGTATGATGACAAGCGCGTTGCTGAGGCAATGTTCTATCTTGCAAAGGAAAGCGGCGGCAAGGAGCTCGGTCAGGTCATTATCTTTACCTGCCACAGCTCTGTTGTAAAGATCGCAAAGGAAATGGGACTTTCTAATCCCGTTATCAAGATAACTGAATAAAATGAATGCAGAAGATCTTTCTCGGGTCTTCTGCATTTTGTCACTTTACGCAGATTTTACACACATTTGACAGAACCGTGATATCCTCGGAAATGCAGGGCATATATAATGCAGGTGTAAATTGAAATCAGGAAGTGACAAACAATTATGGATATTTTCAGTGTTCTGACTCTTATCGGAGGTCTGTGCCTTTTTCTGTTCGGCATGAACCTTATGGGCGAAGCTCTTGAACGAAGAGCAGGCGGCAGTCTGCGTACTATTCTAGGAAAGCTCACCACCAAAAAATCCGCAGGATTTCTGACAGGTCTCGGCGTTACTGCAATTATTCAAAGCTCGTCCGCAACGACGGTTATGGTGGTCGGCTTTGTAAACTCAGGGCTTATCGCTCTCAGCCAGGCTATCAATGTCATAATGGGTGCAAATGTCGGCACTACCGTCACTGCATGGATCCTCAGCCTCGGCGGTATCGAAAGCGACAATGTCTGGGTCAAAATGCTCAAGCCTACATCCTTTACTCCGATCCTTGCACTTATCGGCATAATTTACTATATGTTCTGCAAAAACGGCAAAAAGAAGGATAACGGTGTCATTCTTCTGGGCTTTGCAGTCCTCATGTTCGGAATGGACACCATGTCCGATGCTGTAAAAGGGCTTCGTGATCTTGAGTGGTTCAAGAATCTTTTCATCATGTTTGAAAATCCTGTACTCGGTGTCCTCGCAGGCGCTGTCCTTACAGGAATCATTCAATCCTCCTCTGCCTCTGTCGGTATACTTCAGGCTCTTGCCGCTACGGGAAAGGTCACCTACGGCTCTGCCATTCCCATTATCATGGGTCAGAATATCGGCACCTGCGTTACGGCGCTCCTTTCTTCAATTGGTGCAAATAAAAACGCAAAGCGAGCAGCGCTTGTCCACCTTTCCTTCAATGTGATAGGCACTGTTGTATGGCTCATTGTTTTCTGGGCAATAAAACTCCTTCTCAGTCCCGTTCTTCTTACCGAAACGGCAACATCTTTCGGCATAGCGATTGCACATTCCATATTCAACATTCTCTGCACCATTCTCCTTCTGCCTATGGGCAGTCTGCTTGAAAAGCTTGTAACAAAGCTTGTTCCCGATTCAAAGGAGCCCGAAAATGTCAGCGAGCTCGACGAGCGACTTCTCACCACCCCCGCTGTCGCTCTTGAGCGCTGTCACACCGTTGCAGGCAACATGGCTCAGTGCTCCGCAAAAGCCCTGTCAGATGCTGTTTCCGCACTTAAAAATTACACCCCTGCCCTTGCGGATTCCGTCCGTGAAAACGAAGAAAAAGCCGACAGATACGAGGATATCCTCAGCACCTATCTTGTAAAGCTCAGCACATTGCAGATAAACCAAACCGACAGCGCCGAGGCGGCAATGCTTTTAAAATCCATCGGTGACCTTGAGCGAATTTCCGATCATGCCACAAACGTTCTTGAATCCGCAGAGGAGCTTCGTTCCAAGGACATCAGCTTCTCTGACGAAGGCAAAGCAGAACTCAACGTTCTGCTCTCTGCAGTGGGTGAGATCATGGAGCTTACACTTAATGCATTTCTCCACAGAGATACCGACGCAGTCGCTTCCATCTCGCCTCTTGAGCACACTATTGACGAGCTTAAAGAAAAAATGCGTACAAATCATATTTTAAGACTCCAGCAGGGTGGCTGTACCATAGACCTTGGCTTCATATGGTCAGATCTTCTCACCAGCCTCGAAAGAGTTTCCGACCACTGTTCAAACATCGCAGGCTGTCTGCTGGACTTCGCAAATCTCGATATGAACTTCCATGAGAACCTGAGAGCGGTCAAGAATTTCGGGGAGGATTACCGCCAGAAGGTCGCCTACTACGAAAACAAATATTCCCTCTCCTGATGTATTTCAAGAGGCAGAAGATCCTTTGTGGTCCTCTGCCTCTTTAGTATTTCATTTTGTAATTGATATTATTGATTTAGTACGCATTGCGTGGTATAATAAAATGTAAATATTTTCAGTTAACGGAGGATATCCTTTTGAACAACACCAAATCTGCATTTGTCGCAATTGTTGGCAGACCCAATGTGGGCAAATCTTCTATATTGAACGCACTTATCGGTCAGAAGATCGCTATAGTTTCCGCAAAGCCCCAGACCACCCGCACACGCATTATGGGTGTACTGACAAAGAACGATGTACAGCTTGTCTTTACAGACACCCCCGGTATGCACAAGCCCAAAAACAAGCTGGGCGATTTCATGGTCAAATCTATCGCAGACAGCGTTGACAACACCGATATCTGTATGCTCGTTGTTGATGCAACCGACAAGGATATCCGTCCTGCGGAGTCTGAGCTTATTGATAAGTTCAACGCATTCGGTATGCCTGCAATTCTCGTTATAAACAAAATCGACCTTGTGGAAAACAAGGAAGCTCTTCTCGAGAAGATAGCAATGTTCTCTTCTCTATATGAGTGGAATGCGGTTGTTCCCGTCTGTGCTGTTACGGGCGAGGGGCTCGAAGACCTGCTCCACGAGCTCTGCAATGCCGCAGAGGAAGGCCCTCACTTCTTCCCCGACGACACTCTTACCGATCAGCCTGAAAAGGTGATCGCCGCTGAGATAATCAGAGAAAAGCTTTTAAGACTTCTTTCCGACGAAGTTCCTCACGGCATTGCCATAGACATTGAAAGAATGAGAGAGCGCTCAGGCGCTCAGGAGGCTGACGAGCGTCAGGGCGATATCGTTGATATTGATGCAACTATCTACTGCGAGCGCGACAGCCACAAGGGTATAATCATCGGCAAGGGCGGCGCAATGCTCAAGAGAGTCGGTTCCTACGCAAGAGAGGATATCGAAAAATTCCTCGGCTGTAAGGTAAACCTCAAGCTCTGGGTCAAGGTTCGTGAGGACTGGCGCAACAGCGCTTCAAATCTTCGCCGCTTCGGATTCAAGGAAGAGGATGTCTGATGACTTCCTTTACAGAAAATGCCATTGTTCTGAAATGCAAGCCATATGGCGAGAAAAACCGTGTTGTATATCTGCTGACTGAAAAGCACGGTGTTATTCATGCTTTCGCAAACGGCGCCAGAGGTATTCAGAGCAAGAACTTTGCTGCTACCTCTCAGTTTGTATACGGCAATTATCTCCTCGTCCCTTCAAAGGATTCCTTTACCATCAAAGAATCCCATGCCGAGGCAAGCTATGCAGATATGCACGGCGATATTGAGGCTCTTGCACTTGGTCAGTATTTCTGCGAACTCTGCATGGAACTTGCGCCTGAAGGTACAAACGCAGAAATTTATCTGCGTCTGCTGAGAGCTGCTCTGCATTATCTCAATGCAGGCACACGCGACAAGAAATTGATAAAAGCCGCTTTTGAAATGCGGATTCTTTGCACCGCAGGCTTTATGCCCGATCTTCTTATGTGCCGTTCCTGCGGTGCCTATGAGGACGATACTGTGATGTTCTATCCCGTTACGGGCTCTCTTCTCTGTGAAAGCTGCGCAAAGGAAAAGGATCCTTTCACAAGCGGTGTGGCACTTTCTCCCGGCGCGCTGACCGCACTGCGTCATTGTGCTCTTGTCGATCTAAACAAGCTTTTCTCCTTCTCTCTTTCTGATAATGCTTTGCATCAGCTGGCATCAGCCTGTGAGCGTTATCTTGTTTCACGCCTTGAGAGAAGCTTTCGGACACTTGAATTTTATAATCAGATCAAAAGCAAATAACGGGCGGCTGACAGCAGCCCCTACAGACAATCAGAAGGATAATTATTATGGATACTAAATTTATGAGAGCATTGGAGCTTGACAAGATCCTCGATATGCTCGGAAAGGAATGCTCCTGCGAGGACGCAGCCGCTGCCGCTCGCTCTATTGAGCCTGAGACCGACCTTATTAAAGTTCGGCAGATGCTCAGGGAAACAAGCGATGCTCATATGCTCCTCGGCAGATTCGGCTCTCCCTCCTTCGGAGGAGTAAAGAATGTCACCAACGCCCTTCGGCGTGCTCAGGCAGGCGCTGTGCTGACTATCCCCGAGCTTATGAGAATAAGCGAAGTTCTCAGAATAGTCCGTTCACTGCGTGAATGGCGCGGTCACTGTGAGGGTGTCATAACCTGTCTTGACCCCCTTTTCATGGGGCTTGTACCCTACAAATCCATTGAGGATAATATAAACTCTGCGATCCTCAACGAAGATGAGCTTTCTGACAATGCCTCTGCAGACCTTGCTTCCATTCGCAGGAAGATACGCTCCGCTCAGAGCAGAGTACGCGAAAAGCTTGATGCTCTGGTTCGTTCCTCTGAGCATTCAAAGCATCTGCAGGATGCAATCGTCACTCAGCGAGGTGGTCGTTTTGTCGTCCCCGTCAAGGCTGAATTCAGAGGTGAAATTGCAGGACTTGTTCACGATACTTCTTCATCGGGTGCAACACTTTTTGTTGAGCCCATTGCCGTTGTTGAGGCAAACAACGAAATAAGAGTTCTTCAGACCGAAGAACGTGCGGAAATCGAGAGAATACTCACCGCTCTTTCCTCTCAGGCAGGTGATTGTGCTGACGGCATTATTACCTCCTACAATATGCTCATGGAGCTTGACCTTCTCTTTGCAAAGGCAAGGCTCGCCTACAATATGAAGGCCTCTCTCCCCTCCGTCAACGAGGACGGTATCATTGACCTTAAAAAGGCGCGTCACCCTCTTATAAATCGCGATAAGGTTGTACCGACAAATATAAGACTGGGAAGAGATTTTGACACGCTCGTCATTACAGGTCCCAACACAGGCGGTAAGACTGTTGCTCTTAAAACTCTCGGTCTGCTGTCCGCCATGGCAATGTGCGGACTTATGCTTCCCGTCAGTGACGAAAGTGAAATTTCCACTTTCGAAAACATTCTTGCCGATATAGGTGACGAGCAGTCAATTGAGCAGTCACTCTCCACCTTCTCGGCACACATGACAAATATCATTAAATTCTTTAAGATTGCCGATTCACGCACTCTGGTACTTCTTGACGAGCTTGGTGCAGGCACTGACCCCGTTGAGGGTGCGGCTCTTGCCACATCAATTATCGAGCATCTGAGAATGCAGGGCTGTACCATTGCAGCAACTACCCACTATGCTGAGATAAAGGCTTTCGCCATCAGCACTCCGGGAGTTGAAAACGGCTGCTGTGAATTTGATGTCAAGACCCTCAGACCTACTTACAGGCTTCTTATCGGTATGCCGGGTCGTTCAAATGCTTTTGCGATAAGTGAAAAGCTTGGCATTCCTTCGGAGGTTGTCGAAAGAGCCAAGGAGCTTATTGACGAGGACGATAAGAGATTTGAAAAGGTTGTTGAAGACCTTGAAAAGAGTCGTCAGAGCATGGAAAGCGAGCAGGAGGCTGCTCAGAAGCTCAGGATCGAGGCTCAGAAGGTTCGTGACGATGCGGCAAAATCCCGGCAGAGACTTGAAAAGGACCGTCAGGATATACTTGACCTTGCACGAGCTGAGGCAGGCAGAATCGTTTCTTCCGCCCGTGCTCAGTCTGAGGCTCTTATGCAGGAGATCGATCAGCTGCGAAAAGAGCTTAAAAACAGCGCTGATGCAGCAGCTCTCAGTGTAAAAGCAAAACAGCAGCTTCGCAGCCGCATAAAGGGGCTTGAAGATACTGCCGATCCCATCAGCACCTATGAAGACGATGAGGATTATGTTCTCCCACGTCCGCTCAAAGTCGGAGATTCTGTCCTTGTTGCCACCATCGGAAAGAAAGCCACCGTTTCAAAGGAGCCTGACTCTTCAGGCAATGTGGAAATCCAGGCAGGCGCTCTTAAAATGCGAGTCAAGCTTTCCGATCTTCGACTTGCCGCTCCCGAAAAGAAAGAGAAAAACAACAGACAGAAGGATTATTCTGTTACCAAAAAGCTTACAAGAGATGCTTCCAGCGAGATTGATGTAAGAGGTCAGACTGTAGATGAAGCCATCCTTGAGGTTGACAGTGCCATCGATTCTGCTGCTGTAATGAATCTGGGCGAAATCAGAATCATTCACGGAAAAGGCACAGGCGCACTCCGTGCAGGTCTGCACCAGCATTTCAGAAGACACCCCCATGTAAAATCCTTCCGCCTCGGAACCTTCGGAGAGGGCGAAGCGGGAGTGACAATAATCACAATCAAATAACAGGAGGAAAGCAAAATGTCAGATGAAAACAAGATAATCGCTCTCGGCGGCGACGTTGACGGCAACGCACAGCCTATAGTCGAAAAGATCGAGGAGGATAAAGCCTCCGGCACCCTTGCAACCCCCTTTGAAACCCCTGCAGAAGCCTATATTCCCACCCCCACCGAGGTTCAGAAGGTGGTTGACAAAAAGCCTGAGCAGACAAAGAAGAAGAGAGGTAAGGTACTCAAGGGAATCGTTATTGCGTTCGTCTCCCTCATCATGCTCATCGTACTTACCGCAGGCATTCTGTTCTTCCTTCTCATCTATGATGATATGCCCAAGGCTCCCACTGAAATTCCTTCCACCTCAACCGTTATCTATAATACCGTTGTTGAATTTGCTACCGATTCAGGTCGTATGCAGTTCTCAACCTCAGAGATCAACGGCATCTATGCAAAGCTCAAGCCAACACTTGAATCCGCAGTCAAATCCTTTGGAGCAGAGCTTACCGAAAGCTTTGTACTTATAAGCGACAATAAGCTCACATTCTATGCACGGCTTAAATTCAAGGGTATTACATTCCCTGTCAGAATAACTCTTAAAGTCCACTACGAGGACCCCTATGCCTGTGTTGTGCTCGACAAGATCACTGTAGGTAAATTTGAGGTTCCCACAAGCATTGTTTCCGCTTTCCTCAAGGATGTTGACTATCCCGAAAACATTGCATTCAATGCTGAGCAATCTGAATTCACCTATAACACCGATGCTCTCAACGACATCTTCCTCAGCTATATGCGTAAGAGCGATTTCCTCTCAGGCGCTGAGGATTTCCTCGACTGGGGCGCAGGCATTTTCGGCGGCGACTACAGCTATGAGGACACCTTCAACATCACTATTTCCGAGTGCCAGATAATAGAAAACCAGCTCGTTTTCACTATCGGTAAGGTATTCGCATAAAACTTAAAAGACATGAACCAAGCCCGAAGGCAAAATGCCTTCGGGCTTGGTTTTCTTTCTGCATATTATTACTGCCTTTGGCAGACAATAGAAGAAAACACAGAAGGGATCTCTTATGGAAAAAGATCTATACAGTAATTATTCGGTCACTCTACCGTGCATAAACGAAAACGGCTGTTATGAAATACGTCTTGAAAGCATCGGAGGCTTAGGAGCAAATCTTTGCGGAAAATTATTGGGTGAGCTGGGAGCTGCTTATCTCGGTCTCAACGCCTCCGCGTTTTCAAGCTACGGTTCGGAAAAGCGAGGTTCGCCCGTCAGATCTTACGTTCGCTGGTGTGACAAAGAGCGCGAGATACTCCACAACAGCCCTGTTGAAAATCCCAATATGCTCGTTCTTTTTCATCAGTCTCTTTCAAAGACCACGGCTGTTACCGCAGGGGCGGACGAAAACTGCATCGTTGTTGTAAATACCCCCTCTGACCCCGAGACAATACGGGACGAGCTTCGCCTCCACGCAGGAACTGTTTGCTGTGTTGATGCGCTGAGCCTTGCTCTGCAAAGCAAAAGCCGTGTGAATATGGTAATGCTGGGTGCCACGGCAAAAGCATCGGGATTTATTCCCCTTGATGCCGTCAAGGCTATAGTATCTGATACACTCGGAAAGAAATATCCCGATATGCTTGATAACAACCTCAAAGGGCTTGAGCTGGGTTATGAGAATGTTCAGACTCAGTCTTTTTCTCCCGACGGGCGATATAAGGAAGTCCCCTACCGTGAAGCGCAGAGCAAATGGGGCTACAAGAATGCGCCTTTGGGCGGCATCAATCCTCATTTCGGAAGCACGGTCTCAAATGATCTCTCCCCCTCAAGAGAGGGGTTCATTCCCCTATTCATTCCCGAAAAGTGCATACACTGCGGTCTTTGCGATACCACCTGCCCTGATATGGTCTTTCAGTTTCTGCCCGGTGAATACCGAGGCAAGAAAACTATGATGAACAGAGGGCTCGACTACCATCACTGCAAGGGATGTCTCAGATGCGTTGATGTCTGCCCCGTTGAAGCGCTTGTAGCAGGCAAGGAGGCTGAGCATCCTCAGAAAAAACATTTCGTCCGCAATAAGGATCTTATAGCAAAGCATATTGATTTTGAACCTGCAGGCGCTGACCCATGGATAACGGGAGAATCCTATCTCGACGAAAAAAGAGTTGACGGAGGGCTGATGTAAAATGAAAAAAGCAGAACAAAAGCTGCTGTTTGAAAGCGGAAACGAGCTTGCCGCCTATGCGGCAAAGCAGATAAATTACCATGTAATGGGCTACTACCCTATCACGCCCTCAACTCAGATAGCGGAGCATCTCGATCAGATGGGCGCTGACGGAGAGCATTCCATTGCCCTCATACCCGCTGAGGGCGAACACAGTGCCGCAGGCATTTGCTACGGTGCCTCCGCAGGAGGCGGAAGAGTTTTCAACGCCACCTCTGCCAACGGGCTTCTCTACGCCCTTGAACAGCTTCCCGTTCAGTCGGGCACAAGGCTGCCCATGGTCCTGAACGTTGCCTGCCGAACTGTATCGGGTCCTCTTTCAATAAAAGGCGATCACAGCGATATAATGTACACCCTCAACACTGGCTGGATCATTCTGTTTGCAGATTCTCCCCAGGAGGTCTACGATCTGAACATCTGCGCAATTAAGATATCAGAAAGGCTCAGGCTCCCTGTTATCGTTGCTTTCGACGGTTTTTTCACAAGCCATCAGAAGCGAAGCTGTTATGTATTCTCCGATGACCGAACAGTGCAGGATTTTATCGGCGCTGTCAATTGCGAATACACTGTGCTTGACCCGTCAAAGCCTGTTACTGTCGGTTCATATATGAATGAACCCGATCTGATGAACAACAAATATCAGCTTCATCGGGCGATGGAAGAAGCCCGATCGGTCATTCCCGAGGTGTTTTCTGAATACGAGGGGCTTTCGGGCAGGAAATTGGCAAAGGTAAAATCCTACCGCACCGATGATGCCGAGGTCATTCTGTTTGTGCTGGGCTCTGCCTATCTTACAGCAAGGGCGGCAGTTGACAGACTTCGAGAGAAAGGTAAAAAGGTTGGCGTTTTTTCTCTTTCTGCGCTTCGTCCTTTTCCGTCTGAAAGGATTGCGGAAATATGCAGAAATGCAGATACGGTAATAACGGCTGACAGGCAGGACAGCTACGGTGCAGGAGGCGGAAATATGACTCTTGAGATCCGTGCCGCACTGCAGAAAAAGGGCATCTGCGCCCGTGTTCTCAGCCGTGTATACGGTCTTGGAGGACGTGATTTTTATGAGCGCGATGCTGTGGCTTTGTTTGAAACTGGGTTTGATAAAAAAGCTCCCGAATTTGACTATATTGGAGTTTACGAAGGTGATGCCGAATTTAAGCCCAGGCCTTATTTCGAGCCGATAAACGATACTCTTTCTGCGGTTTCGTGCAGCGAAGAAAACGGCAGAGTTATCGTAAAGGGCGGTTCTGTGCGCGAAACAACTGCCAGACCAAAGCGGCTTGCTACGGGGCACGGGGCATGTCCCGGCTGCGGAATTCCCGTAAATTTAAATCTCCTGCTCAGAGGAATTGAGGGCAATGTCGTACTCCTCTTCCAGACAGGCTGCGGAATGGTGGTAACTACGGGATACCCAAAAACCGCCTTTCGTGTACCCTACGTTCACAATCTTTTTCAGAACGGTGCGGCGACTCTCGCAGGGCTTTCTGCCATGTATCACAAGATGCAGGAACGAGGCGAAATGTCCAATGGTGATATTACTTTTATCATGGTCAGCGGTGACGGAGGGCTGGATATCGGCATGGGTTCTGCATTGGGCACGGCACTGCGCGGAGATCCCGTTATTATTTTCGAATACGACAACGGCGGATATATGAACACAGGCTATCAGCTTTCCTACTCCACTCCCATGGGTGCAAAAAGCGCCACCTCCCATCTTGGTGAAAAGCAATGGGGAAAAAGTTTTTATAACAAGGATATGCCCCGTATAATGGCGGCTACAGGTATGCCTTACGTTGCCACTGCCGCAGAGTCTGACCCCAATGATTTTATAAAGAAAGCTGCAAAGGCTCAGTATTACGCAAAGCATAACGGTACTGCATATATAAAATGTCTGTCTGCCTGTCCTCTCAACTGGGGCGATAAGCCCAGCACCGAGCGGCGGGTCATCGCCGCCGCGGTTGATAGCTGTTACTTCCCTCTTTATGAGGTGGAACAGGGTATCACTGCACTTTCCTATGACCCCGAGCAGAAAGGTAAAAAGATACCCGTCGAAAATTGGCTCTCCATGATGGGCAGGACACGTCATCTGTGTAAAGAACAGTACGGTGAAGTACGACAGTCAATACAGGAGGAAATTGACAGAAGATGGAAACGCCTGAAGGTGCAGGCAGAAAATCCTGAGCTGTGATTTTTGATGCAGTTCTGAAAAATCAAACATCTGACGAATCAACAGAGCAAGAAAATATTTGACACCTTCCTCCGACGAGGTGAGGCACTTTCATCGCAAGGCGAGAATGCAGAGGGAGAAAAACCGCATAATTATGCGATTTTCAACTACCCCTCAGTCGCTTAAGTTCGCCATTGGAGAACTTAAGCGACAGCTCAAGTCGGAGGCCAAGCGGTC